>JAATFS010000055.1 GCA_015655035.1 Lysobacterales bacterium
CAATCTGTTCTGGGGCAGGTATTACGGAACTACGGGTACCGCACGCGCCAACCGCGACGACGCCTATGGCGACGTGCTGTTGCTGGATACCACCGACAAGGGCCGTACCCGCCAGTTCACCGCCAGCCTGACCAAGCCGTTCTCCGAGGCCAGCGACTGGTCCTGGAGCCTGGGCTACACCTATACCGATGCCAAGGAAGTCAGCGCGCTGACCAGCTCCACCGCGACCTCGGGCTGGAACAACAACTACGTGTTCCAGGCCAATGCCGATGCGCTGTCGACCTCGCGTTACGAGATCAAGGACCGCATCTCGGCATCGCTGAACTGGAAGCACAAGTTCTTCGGTGACTACCAGACCAGCGTCGGCCTGTTCTACGAAGGCCGCAGCGGCCGTCCGTACAGCTGGGTGTACTCCAACGACATGAACGGCGATAGCCGCTCGTACAACGACCTGTTCTACGTGCCGACCGGCCCGGGCGACGTGCTGTTCAGTGGTGGCGCGGCGATGGAGAAGTCGTTCTTCGACTGGCTGGCCAAGAATCCGGACCTGGCGCGCTACGCTGGCCAGGCCGCACCGCAGAACTCCGGGCGCGCGGCTTGGGTCAACACCTTCGACATCCGCATCAGCCAGGAGCTGCCGGGCTTCTTCAAGGGCCACAAGTCGGAAATCTGGCTGGACATCCAGAACGTGGGTAACCTGCTGAACAAGGACTGGGGCCACATCTACGACTACGGTTTCTACGCCGACCAGGGCGTGGCGCGGTTCGTCGGTGTCGATCAGGCCAGCGGCAAGTACATCTACGACTTCACCACGCCCACCAGCGCGTCGTATGCCAACGCCGATGCGGACGGCTTCAACACCGGTGTCTCGCAGTGGTCGTTGCAGCTGGGTTTCCGCTACAAGTTCTGATCCTGCGAACTTGAGCTGACAGGCGAAGGAACGGCCGGGGCGACCCGGCCGTTCTCTTTTGTGGGGGGAGTACGCTACAGTCCGGCGGTTAGACACAGGAGCTAGGCATGGAAAACAGCAGTACGGTGGCGACGGCGCTGCCGGTAGTGGATGCGCGGATTTATCCGCAGGGTGGTCTGGATGTGCTCTCGCGCGCCGAGGTGGCGCGGTTCCGCGATGCTTCCAGTGGCGGTATGCACGAACTGCTGCGCCGTTGCGCGCTGGCGGTGCTTACCAGTGGCAGTGCTTCGGACGATCCGCGCGCCGCGCGCGATCTCTATCCCGATTTCGACATCCAGGTGGCGCAGCGCGACCGAGGCATCCGCCTGGAACTGAGCAACGCCCCGGCCATGGCTTTTGTCGACGGCGAGATCATCCATGGCGTGGCCGAGCTGCTGTTCGCGGTGGTGCGCGACCTGGCCTACATGGCGATCGAACTCGGTCCGGAGTACGCCGCCGACCTGGAGACCAGCGAAGGCATCACCAATGCGGTCTTCGGCCAATTGCGCAATGCGCGCATCCTGCAACCGGCAGACCCCAATCTGGTGGTGTGCTGGGGTGGGCATTCGATCTCGCGCGACGAGTACCTGTACACCAAGCAGGTGGGTTACGAACTGGGCCTGCGTGGCCTGGATATCTGCACCGGCTGCGGCCCGGGCGCGATGAAGGGGCCGATGAAGGGCGCCACCATCGCCCACGCCAAGCAGCGCCGCAACAGCACCCGCTATATCGGCATCACCGAGCCCGGCATCATCGCCGCCGAATCACCGAATCCGATCGTCAATCACCTGGTGATCATGCCGGACATCGAAAAGCGGCTGGAGGCCTTCGTCCGTATCGGCCACGGCATCATCGTGTTCCCGGGTGGCGTGGGCACGGCCGAAGAGATCCTCTACCTGCTGGGCATCCTGCTGCGTGAAGAGAACAAGGGGCTGCCGTTCCCGCTGATCCTGACCGGACCGACCATCGCTGCGCCTTACTTCGAACAGATCGACCGCTTCATTCGGTTGACCCTGGGCGATGAAGTCGCGTCGCTCTATGAGATCGTCATAGGCGATCCGGTGGAGGTTGCGCGCAAGCTGCATGCGGGCATCGGCCGCGTCCGTGCCGATCGCAAGGAGCGCAAGGATTCGTTCTACTTCAATTGGTCGATCAACATCCCGCTGGAATACCAGCAGCCGTTCGTACCCACGCACGAGGCGATGGCGGCGCTGGACCTGCACCACGGACGCCCCGCGCCTGCGTTGGCGGCCGATCTGCGGCGGGCGTTCTCGGGCATCGTGGCCGGCAACGTCAAGGAAGACGGCATGCGCCGGATCGAGGAGTTCGGTCCGTTCGAGATCCATGGCGATGCGGACATGATGCAGGCGCTGGACGAGTTGCTGCGTGGGTTCGTGGAACAGCGGCGGATGAAGATCTCCGGCGAATACAAGCCGTGCTATCGAGTGATGGCTTGAGGTAGTCACCGGCGATGCCGCAATGGGCGTCCAGCCATGGGCGCCCACTGCGGCCGGATTGGACCTTGGTCCGGTCACAGCTGCGGCGGTTAGGGGCCGGCGCGATCATTCCATGCCAACGCTGGGGAGCGTTCTGATGAAATCCTGCCGCGTACGCGGCTTCACCTTGGTGGAGTTGATGATCACTGTCGCGGTGCTGACAGTGCTGCTGGCAATCGGGGTTCCCAGTTTCCGGAGCGTATTGCGCTCGGACCGCGTAGCCAGCAGCAGCAACGAATTGCTTGCGTCGCTGGCACTGGCGCGCTCGGAAGCGATCAAACGCGCGGGGGAAGCAGGGGTCTGCGCCAGTACCGATGGATCCCGTTGTACGGAATCGCAGGATTGGTCGCTGGGATGGTTGGTATGGCGGGAAAACAAAAGCACGGCCGGAGCATCGGCCACGGTCGTCCAGTTCATTCAGGCCAAGCCGAACATGAGGGTCGCCGGGCCGGGGCAGGGAATCGAATTTTCCGCGCAAGGGCGTCTTGAAGGCGGCGCCACCACGATTCAACTGGCACCTGCTGATGCAAGCGCGCCAAACCGCTGTATTGCGCTGGCGGTCACTGGCCAGAGCCGGCTGACGAAGGACGCTTGCTGATGAGTGCGGGCGGAGCGCGTGTGCCGGGCGGACGTCGCATGAGCGGGTTTTCCCTGATCGAGGTGATGGTCGCGCTTCTGGTGCTGGCGTTCGGTCTGTTGGGCTTCGCCTTGCTGCAAACGATGAGCGTGCGCTTCACCGAGAGTGCCAACTACCGCACGCTCGCGGCCAATCTGGCCCACGAAATGCTGGATCAGCTGCGGGTCAATCGCGTGGCGGCCGCGCAATACTCGGGCACCTACAGTGCGTC
>JAATFS010000479.1 GCA_015655035.1 Lysobacterales bacterium
CTTGCAGAAGCAGCAGGGCGACTGAGTCCAGCTTCCAGGATCGGCGTCGATTCAAAGCGAAGGCCCCGCAGATGCGGGGCCTTCGTCGTTTTGGGGTCTCGCCGCAGGCACTCAGCGCTGCAACGCGGCCTGCAAACGATCCAGGTAAGCGTCGAAATAACGCACCAGGTCCACTTGCTGGGGGCGGCGCAGCCACAGCACCTGCAAGCCATCCATCATCGCCATGATCTCGGCGGCGATCTGGTCCGGATCGATGCCGTCGGCGATCTCGCCGCGTTCCAGTGCCTGATGCAGTGATCGCGAGACCTGTCCCAGCACCAGCGTCGAGCGGCGCGAGAACCATTCCTGCGCGGGGTGATGTTCGGTCAGGCTCTCGGTATTGAGCAGCGAGAAAGCGCGTACCACGCCAGGGATGGCGGCGTTGGCGCGATTGATCATGCGTAGCTGGCCCAGCAATTGCTGCCATGGAACGGGGGGGGCCAGCATCGCCGCTTCCAGCGTGGCCGGGCCCTGTCCGAGCCAGCGCTGGCTTTGCTGGTCGCGCAGCTCCAGTACCGCGAGCAGCATCGAGGTCTTGCTCGGGAAGTAGTGCAGCAGGCCAGGCAGGGTCAGGCCCACCGTCGATGCCACTTCCGCGATCGAGGCGTTGCTGTAGCCGTCGCGGGCAAATATTTGCATCGCTGCCTCCAGAATCTCGCGCCGACGTTGCTCGCCCTTGGGGGAACGCCGGCTGCGGGGTCTTGCGGGAAGGGACGAGGTTGATCGGGGCATCGAAGGCAGCGTGGCAGGCATCGGCAGTGCGGGGCGGACAGTGTATCGCCGCTGATGCCATGGCGGTTTCCTGTGCAACTTCTGCGCAACCGCATGGCGATGCGCAAAGCGGTACCGGCATCTGGTTTTTATACTTATAAGTAGGTAAGTTTAACGGCAGGGCCCGCCGTGATGGGCCCTACGTCAATTGGGTATGCCATGTCCTGGGAGGGACGCATGGTGTTCGAACTGATTCGTGTCTGGCAGACGGTGTTTACGGTTTCAGTACCGACGTCGTCGTCGTGCCCGGAAAATACCTGGGGCTGTGCGTTTCGATCACGCTGGCGCGTCAGCGCATCGTGCGAGCGGCGCCTCGCCTTGGCCGTTGCGTCGAGAGGGTTTCGGCGCGGTGGCATTCCTTCATCTTCGTCGAAATGCGGCCCTCCTCGGATTGCTCGCCAGCCGTGCGTGTATCGCGCGCCGGGCCCGCGTGTCCGTCCGACTCGCCAGCCAGGCGAGCGATCCGTGGCAACCCTTTGTTTATCGACCTGCCCCACCGCGGATGAAGCGGTGATGGCCTTCCATGGGCAACAATGAGGTGAGGGGAATGAAGAACAGTTGTTTCGATAAATGCCGCCAGTGGGGATCTCTGGCATCGTTGGGGGTCTGTCTCGGGGCGGCTGCACCGGCATGGGCGCAGTCCCAGGCCGGCGCTGAGGATTGCCATTACTTCGATACATTCATCACGCGCGGATCGGAGTCGCCGGTGATCACCACGTGTGAGACGCTGTCGCCGACGCTGGGCGGGCTGCGCCCGAAAATGGTCGAAAACGGCTGGCTGTTCATGGGCTACTACGCGGCCGGCGGCACCTACGACTTGCGCGGGCAGGAGCAGCGTCCGCAGCAATACAACGGCCAACGCCCCAGCTATAGCGGGACGCTCGGCACCATCCTCACCTACGATCTGTCGCGGGTGGGGTGGGGCAAGCAGGCGCAGCTCACGGTCGAGGTCAACAGCTGGCGCAACAGCTATGCCAGCGGCGGGATCAACGACAGCATCGCGGTGGCGCAGCTGTCGGTGCAGCAACAGTTCGCTGATGGCCGGGTCAAACTGCAATACGGTTACTACGGCATGCTCGGGCAGTTCTACGGCATGTTCCTGGGGACCAGTACGGCGGCATCGGCGCTAGGACCGACCAGCATCATTCCCAATCTGGTCGGCATGCCCATGTTCAAGCCGGCGCCAGCGGTGGACGTGCGCCTCTATTCCAAGAGCGGACGCTTCTACGACCATTTCGGCGTGGCGCGCAGCCAGAGTCCGGAGGGTTTCATCGCCGACTCCGACGCCAATCCATCCGGCCTGAAGTGGAGCGTAAATGGCGCCAAGCCCATCTATGTGAACGAGCTGGGCTATCGCGTGCAGCCCAGTGCCGACAGCCGCATGACCTGGATCCGGCAGGGCGCGATCTACAACCGCAGCCGCTATTTCAATTATCGCGACCAGGTGGACGCGCCGATCAATCGCGGCTTCTATCTGGTAGGCGATCACCAGTTCTGGCAGCCGGACCGCGAGATGCCGCATCGCGGCTGGTACATCAATCTCAAGACCAACTACGCGCCTGAAGATCGCAACGTCTACACCGCCGACTATGCGCTCACGCTGTACAGCCTGGCGCCGTTCGCCCACCGGCCCGGTGACATGTTCTCGCTCGGCTACACCTACAACAGGATCAGCGACGATGCCCGGCAATACATGATCGAGCAGGGCTACGATGCGGTGGGCTTCAGTACCACGGCCTCGGCGTCTTATGCGCTACGTGCCGCACGCGGCGTGTACTGGACCAACACGCTGAGCTACACCCGCAACCCGGTGTTCACGACGCGTCATCCAGACGCGCTGACACTCCAGACCCAGCTGACATTCTCGTTCTGAGCCCGGCCCCCGCCCGGGTGCGATTCACCCGGGTGGGGCGGCCAGTGCTGCAGGGGATTTCCAACGATGGATCATGAGGTGACGTATCGACAAGCTAATGGGATCTCTGTTCGTCATGGCGTGCGCTTTGCTTGCGGCCTGCACGGGAGCGGGCGCCGACAAAACCATGGCGGCGCCGGTGCATAGCGACACTACCCTGGTCCGGGTGGAAGCCGGCCAGGTGCGGGGGGTGCTGGCCGATGGAGTGGTTGCGTTCAAGGGCATTCCGTATGCGGCGGCCCCGGTGGGGGCGCTGCGCTGGCGGCCGCCGCAGCCTGCACCGTCGTGGCAAGGTGTACTCGACGCCGCTCAGTTCAAATCCGATTGCGCGCAGTTGCCGTTTCCTGGCGATGCCGCGCCCTTGGGAAAGACTCCGGCCGAGGATTGCCTGGGCCTCAATATCTGGAAGCCGGCAGCGACCAGCACCACGCCACGACCGGTGCTGGTGTGGATATACGGCGGCGGCTTCGTCAACGGCGGTTCGTCGCCGGCAATTTACGACGGCAGTGCCTTCGCCAAGCGGGGCGTGCTGTTGGTCAGCTTCAACTACCGCGTCGGCCGCTTCGGCTTTTTCGCGCACCCGGCATTGAGCGCCGAAGCGCGTGCGGCGGGCGAGCCGCTGGGCAACTACGGTTATCTGGATCAGCTCGCTGCGCTGCGATGGGTGAAGGCCAATATCGCCGCGTTTGGCGGCGATCCGGCCAACGTCAGCGTGTTCGGCGAGTCCGCCGGTGGTGCTTCGGTGCTGCAACTGCTGGTATCCCCGCAGGCATCCGGGTTGTTCCGGCGGGTAGCGGCCATGTCCGGTGGCGGGCGCGGGGCGCTGTTGCCCATGCGCGAGCTGGACCGTGCAAACCCTGCCGGCCTGGCGTCGGCCGAATCGGTTGGACTGGCATTTGCCCATAAGAGCGGCATCCAGGGAGAAGGCCGCGAGGCGCTGGCAGCGCTGCGCGCATTGCCCGCCGACAATGTGGTGGATGGGCTGAACATGGGGACCATGGATGCGGCGGCGGATACCTATGTGGGTGGCCCGATCCTCGACGGTACCGTCGTCACCGGCACCACCCAGCAGGCGTTGCAGGCCGGGACCTGGGCCAAGGTCCCGGTGCTGGTAGGCGCCACCAGCGACGATCTGGGCTTTTCTTCGGCAAAGAACAAGGGCGACGTGTTCCGGGCGTTCGGTGCCGATGCCGAGCAGGCACGTGCGGCATATGACCCCGATGGAAGCGCGGATTTCACTGCGCTCAGTTGGCAGGCGGGGATGGATCGGATGATGGTCGAGCCGGCGCGGTTCGTCGCCAGGCAGGCGGCCGGGCAGGGCGTGCCCGCCTATATTTACCGTTTCTCGTACGTGGCCGAATCGCAGCGATCGCACTGGCACGGCGCGCCGCACGCCACCGAACTGCCGTATGTCTTCGATACGGTCGCGGCGCGCTATGGCGAGCAGGCCACCGCAGCAGACCGTCAGACCGCCGCGCTGGCCAACGGCTACTGGGTCAACTTCGCCCGCACCGGCGATCCCAATGGCGCGGGGCTGCCGCAGTGGCCGGCATACGCAGCAGACCGCGACGGCATTCTCGATTTCTCACTGCAGGGACCGATACACGTGGCCGATCCGCGCAAGGCGCGGCTGGACCTGATCGAACGCAGCCAGGACGCGCAATGACGTCCACCGACGCATTGCGGGTTACTCACTTACTATTTTCTTCGTGGAGATGAGAAGCATGTTGGAATTGAGGCCATTGGTATTGGGGATTTCGTTCGGTCTGCTGCTGTCCGGTGGCGTGGCTGCGCAGGGACTGCCGCGGTTGGGCCATGCGCCGCTCGAAAAAGTCCTGGCGGCGTTGACGCTCGAGGAAAAGGTCAGCCTGGTCACCGGGCGCGGCATGCGGATCGAGGGGCTTAATGAGGAGCAGCAGGCGCCGGTGGTCGGTCATACCGACGACAAGGTGGCCGGCGCCGCCGGTACCACGTTCCCGGTGCCGCGATTGGGCATTCCCTCGCTGGTGATGGCCGATGGTCCTGCCGGCGTGCGCATCTCGCCGACGCGCGAAGACGCACCTGGACGGACGTTCCATGCCACCGCTTTCCCGATTGCCAGCCAGCTGGCCGCGTCGTGGGACGTGGACCTGGTCCGGCGCGTCGGCAAGGCGATGGGGCACGAGGCCAGGGAGTACGGCGTCGACGTATTGCTGGCGCCGGCGCAAAACATCCACCGCTATCCGCTGGGCGGGCGCAATTTCGAGTATTACTCGGAAGATCCGCTGGTCTCCGGCAAGATGTCCGCAGCGATGGTGGCCGGTATCCAGGACGAGGGCGTAGCCGCTTCGATCAAGCACTTCGCGGTCAACAACCACGAATGGAACCGCAACACCATCAACGTGAAGCTCGGCGAGCGCGAGTTGCGCGAGATCTACCTGAAAGGCTTCAGGATTGCGGTGCAGGAAGGCCGGCCGTGGACCGTGATGACCAGCTACAACAAGGTCAACGGCACCTATACCTCCGAAAGCGGCGTGTTGTTGAGCGATATCCTGCGCAAGCAATGGAAATTCGATGGGTTGGTGATGACCGACTGGTTCGGCGGCCGCGATGCGACTGCGCAGATGCAGGCCGGCAACGAACTATTGATGCCGGGTACGCGGTTGCAGCAGAAGAGCCTGTTGGAAGCCGTGCGCAGTGGCCGCCTGGACGAGAAGGTGCTGGACCGCAACGTCGAGCGGGTGCTCGCGCTGGTCATGCAGTCGCCGGTGTTCAAGGGCCTGACCCATTCGGACAAGCCGAATCTGCAGGCGGACGCACAGGTAGCACGTGCGGCGGCCGCCGAAGGCATGGTACTGCTGAAGAATCCGGGGCCGGCGCTGCCGCTGCAAACGCCGGCGCGGGTGGCGTTGTTCGGCAATAGCGCCTACCAGATGGTCACCGGCGGCACCGGTAGCGGCGACGTCAACAAGGCGTATTCGGTGTCGCTGCAGCAAGGCCTGGATGCGGCGGGGTTCGTCACCGACGCGGAGCTGGCGTCTGCGTATGCCGGCTACCTGGCCGAGCAGGCAGCCAAGCAGCCGGAGACGCCGTGGTACCTGCCCAAGCCGCGCTTGCCCGAGCGTGTGATCGATGCGGCCGAGTTGGAGGCGAAGGCGCGCGATAGCCGTGTGGCGGTGGTTACGCTGGGGCGTTCATCAGGCGAGTTCGTCGATCGCAAGGCCGAAGAGGATTTCTACCTGGGCCAGACCGAGCGGCAACTGCTGGAAGGCGTCGCCAAGGCATTTCATGCGCAAGGCAAGATGGTGGTGGTGGTACTCAACGTTGGCGGCGTGATCGAAACGGCCAGTTGGCGCGACCTCGCCGATGCGATCCTGCTGGCGTGGCAGCCGGGGCAGGAGGCGGGCAATGCGATCGCCGATGTGCTTTCCGGCAAGGTCAATCCTTCCGGCAAGCTGACCGACACCTTCGCGCTCAAGCTCGAAGACTACCCGGCAGCGAAGAACTTCCCGGGGGTGGTGTTGAAAGGCCCCGACCCGAACGACAAGTCGTTGTTCGGTGCCAATGCGCGCGAGGCGGAGATCCGATACCAGGATGGCATCTGGGTGGGCTATCGCCACTTCGACACGCACGCGGTGGAGGTGGCCTATCCATTCGGTCACGGGCTTTCCTACACCGGCTTCCGCTATTCCAAGCTGACCGTGAAGGCCGACGCGCAGGGCGATACGGTGCAGGCTTCGGTGACGGTGACCAATACCGGCAAGCTCGCCGGCAAGGAAGTGGTGCAGCTGTACGTCGCCGCGCCGAAGGGTGCACTGGAAAAGCCCGAGGACGAACTGCGGGCATTCGCCAAGACCGGGTTGCTGCAACCGGGGCAGTCGCAGACGTTGCAGTTCTCCCTTTCCGGCCAGGATCTGGCTTCGTTCGATCCCGCACTGGGGCGTTGGGTCACCGACGCGGGGCGTTATGAGGTCAGGATCGGTGCTTCCTCGCGTGACATCCGTCTGAGCAAGTCGTTCCAGAAGCCCGCCGCGACGCAGTACGCGCCCTGATGGGACGCCGGCGGGCGGTGCGGCCTGAGGGCTGCCCGTCCATCGGTGTGCTGCCGGCATCCAATCTGTCGCCGAGCGCTATTGCAGCTCGCGCAGGTCCAGGCGGCGCAGTCGAGGCGCCTTCAGCGCGGTGACGCCGACCACCGCCAGGGTGACGCAGCCGCCGATGACCACGGCAGGTACCAGCCCGACCAAGCGTGCCATGGTGCCGTCGTAGAAGGCTCCGAGTTCGTTGGAGGAACCGATGAAGATGCCATTGATCGAAGACACGCGGCCGCGCATTGCGTCCGGCGTGGCCAGTTGCAGGATCGTCTGGCGCACGATCACCGATACGCCGTCGCAGATGCCGTAGACCAGCAGGATCGCCGCCGACAGCCAGAAATGCCGCGATAGCCCGAACGCGATGGTGCAAAAGCCGAACCCGCCGACCGACAGCAGCAATATGCGGCCGGCGTTGCGTTGCAGGGGGTGCCGCGCCAGCCATAGGCCGACCAGGATCGAGCCCAGCGCCGGGGCGCCGCGCAGGATGCCCAGGCCTTCGGGCCCGTAGTGAAGGATGTCGTGGATGAAGGCTGGCAGCATCGATACCGCTCCCCCGAGCAATACCGAGAACATGTCCAGCGCCATCGCGCCGAGCATGATCTGGTTGGAGAAGACGAAGCGCCCTCCTTCGGCGATGCTGCGGAAGATCGGTGCGCGTGGACCGTCATTGAGCGGTTCGGCGACGCGCAGCAGGCTCAACGCCAGCAGCGCCAGCCCGGACACGGCCATGGCAACGCCGTAGGACAGGCTCTTGCCACCCCAGCCCACCAGCACGCCCCCCAGCGCCGGACCGATCACCATCCCGGTCTGGAACACCACGCTTCCGATGCTGGCGCCACGGGCATAGACCTCGCGCGGCAGCACCCGCGCAAACAGCGCGTTGTAGACCGGTGACAAAAACGCGCGCGCCGCGCCGGTCAGCATGATCGCCGCATAGATCGGCCATACCCCATGGAATGGCAGCCAACCGCGTGCCACCGCTATCAACGCCAGTGCAGTGGCGGTCAGGCCCAGGGCGGCGGCCATGCCCAGCCGGCGCCGTGGCAGGTGGTCGACCAGGTAGCCGGCGAAGGGCGCGATGCAGAAGAACGGCAGGATCTCGGCCAGGCCGATCAGCCCCAGCGAGAACGGATTACGGGTGATTTCATAGACGTGCCAGCCGACTGTGACGGCGACGATCTGGTAGGACAGCATCGCGCAGATGCGGTACGCCAGGACCAGCCGGAAGCCTGGGTAGGCCAGCAAGGTGCGCAGCCCGGCTTGAGCGGGAGCACCGGGCGTACTCATTGCTGTGCTTGTGCGGTATCGCGGATGAAGCCGAGCATTGCCGCCACGCCGTTGCTGCGGGTCGGCGACAAGTGCCTGGACAGGCCGATGTCGGCGATGTAGCGAGGCTCGGTGGCCAGGATCTCGGCCGCGCTGCGCCCGGAATAGACCCGCAGGGCCAGATAGATCAGGCCCGAGACGATTGCCGAGTCGCTGACGGCATGGAAGTCCAGCCGTGCGGCGTTGCCTTCCGGCACGATCCACACCATCGACTGGCAGCCATGCAGGCGGTGCTGCTCGCTCTTCCATGCGTCGGGGAACGGTGGCAACTTGCGCCCGAGGTCGATCAGGTATTGGTAGCGCTCGGACCAGTCGGCGAAGAACGCGAATTCCTCGGCAATGGCGGCCTGGGCTTCCAGTGCGGTGGGTTCGAGCGGGAACGGGGAGTCGGTCATGTGTCTTCTTCTAAGCCGTGGGGGGCTAGCAGCGTGGCCGGTGGAAGGGCGTTCGCCCGGCGACCTGGCTGGCGGTGCCTGCCGGGGCCGAAGCGCTGCCCATGGCGTCAGGCACGCTTCCAGCGTACGCCCTGCGCGGTGTCTTCCAGGACGATGCCCTGGTCGGCCAGTCCTGCGCGGATGGCATCGGCGCGGGCGAAGTCGCGTGCCTGCTTGGCGGCGGCGCGTTCATCGACCAGGGCCTGGATCCGGGCATCGTCGCCGCTGCCGGCGCCGCGCGAGAACCATTCGGCGGGATCCTGCTGCAACAGACCCAGGGCCAGCCCGGCGCCGAGCAACTGCGCCTTCAGCCGTGCCTTTTCGTCGTCGCCGACGGCCTTGCGCGCCTCGCCTGCGACGCGTGCCAGTTCGGCCAGCGCCTGCGGCGTGTTGAGGTCGTCGTCGAGCGCGTTCTCGACTTCCACGGGAATCTGCGCCGACGCCTGGATGCCGGCCAGGTCGCGCAGCGTGCCGTAGAGCCGGTCCAGGGTGCGTACGGACTGTTCGATCAGTGCGTCGGACCAGTCCAGCGGCTGCCGGTAATGAGCGCTCAGCAGGGCGTAGCGCAGCGCCTCGGGCGGGTGCTTGGCGACCAGTTCGTGCACGGTCTCGATGTTGCCCAGCGACTTGCTCATCTTGGCGCCGCCGAAGTTGAGCATGCCGTTGTGCAGCCAGAAACGGGCGAAGGTGGCGCCGCCATGGGCGCATTCGCTCTGGGCGATCTCGTTTTCGTGGTGCGGGAATTGCAGATCGACGCCGCCGGCATGGATGTCGATGGTGTTACCCAGGTGTGCGGCGGCCATCGCCGAGCATTCGATGTGCCAGCCCGGACGCCCCCGTCCCCACGGCGACTCCCAGCCGGGCAGGTCGGGGGTGGACGGTTTCCACAGCACGAAGTCGCCGGGATCGCGCTTGTACGGTGCCACCTCGACCCGCGCTCCGGCCAGCATTTCCTCCGGGTCGCGTCCCGACAGCTTGCCGTAGGCGCTGAAACTGGACACCGAGAACAGGACGTGGCCCTCGGCGGCATAGGCATGGCCGCTGGCGATCAGCTGCTCGATCATCGCCACGATCTGCGGGATGTGCGCGGTAGCGGCGGGTTCGATGTCCGGCGCGGCGACCCCCAGTGCGGCCATGTCCTGGCGGTAGGCGGTGGCAAAGCGCGTGGTGATGGTCGAGATCGGCACGCCCTGGGCCTGGGCGGCGGCGTTGATCTTGTCGTCCACGTCGGTGATGTTGCGGGCGTAGCGCAACGCGCCGTAGCGCCGGCGCAGCAGCGCCGCCAGCACGCCGAAGACCACCGGGCCGCGGGCGTTGCCGATATGGACGAAGTTGTAGACGGTAGGGCCGCACACGTACAGGGTGGGGCTGGCCGGGTCGAGGGGCGCGAACGGTTCGACCCGGCGCGTCAGGTTGTTGTGCAGGCGCAGGCTCATCGGCATCGAGGATAAAGAAGCGTTCCGATTCTACCGATAGCCAGACCCGACGGACACTGGCGTGCTGCCTGCGGCGGATAAAAGGGCGCGTTCAGCCCCTGGCGGGGTGGCGTCCATACACTGAGGCACTGCCTGTCCATCTTGCCGTGTGCCGATGCGTCCCCCATTGCTCCCGATCTTTACCTGCCTGTTGGCCTGGCATGCGCTGCCGGCGTGCGCAGCGGAGCAGGGCGTGGCGAACCGCGTAGTCGTGATCGAGAACGTCAAGCTCGATTACGCCCAGGTACTCAACGTCGAGCCGGTCTACCAGACGCTGCGGGCCACCCGCACCGAGGAACAGTGCGAGCCGTCCAGCGAGGCGGAGGTGGCGGCGAGTGGCAGGATGGAAGAGCGCATCTCCAAGGTGGTGGACTCGGTGAAGGACATTTTCGGGCGCCGCCACGAGCCGGTGGCCCCGACCCCTGCGCCGACCAGTACTCGCCGCAATTGCAAGATCGTCGAAGTGCCACGCGAATTTCGCCGGCCCATCGCCTATGACGTGGACTACGTTTACAAAGGCACCAAGTACCGTTCGCGGCTCCCGGATGACCCGGGCAACCGGCTGCGGGTTCGGGTGTCGGTGACGCCTTACATTGCCGATGCCGTGGTGGTGCCGCCGCGTTGAGTGCGGCGTGTTTCGGATTGGACGGGGGTTGGCTTGCGCACGCGCGCCATGCATGCAAAGATGCGCCCCTTATGAAAGCGAACGCCTACCTGCACGACACCAGCGCCGCCCGGATGGCCTCCGGCATGACCTCGCGCGCGCGTCGACCGGAATCCCACATTTTCGCTGGGTAACCGGAGCGTTTTGCTGTCCGTTCTGAAAACCCAGCCTGAGGCTGGGTTTTTTCGTTTCCGGAGAGCATAAAGGTTGCAATCGCAAGAATTACCGCGCATCCCGCGCATCCCGCCGCCCGCGGCGGACCACGCAGCATGAAGCCCGCAGCAAAGGATGGATCGATGTCTCTGAAGCACTTCTTGAACACCCAGGACTGGAGTCGCGCCGAACTCGACGCGCTGTTGACCCAGGCGGCACTGTTCAAACAAAACAAGCTGGGAAGCGAGCTGAAGGGAAAGTCGATCGCGCTGGTGTTCTTCAACCCGTCTATGCGCACCCGCACCAGCTTCGAGCTGGGCGCGTTCCAGCTCGGTGGGCACGCGGTGGTGCTGCAGCCGGGCAAGGATGCCTGGCCGATCGAGTTCGACCTGGGCACGGTGATGGATGGCGACACCGAGGAGCACATCGCCGAGGTGGCCAAGGTGCTGGGGCGCTACGTCGACCTGATCGGCGTGCGCGCGTTCCCGAAGTTCGTGGACTGGAGCCGCGACCGCGAGGACGTGGTGCTGAAGAGCTTCGCCAAGTATTCGCCGGTGCCGGTGATCAACATGGAGACGATCACCCATCCGTGCCAGGAATTGGCGCACGCGCTGGCGTTGCAGGAGCATTTCGGCACCTCCGACCTGCGCGGCAAGAAGTACGTGCTGACCTGGACCTACCACCCCAAGCCGTTGAACACCGCAGTGGCCAACTCGGCACTGACCATTGCCACGCGCCTGGGCATGGACGTGACCCTGCTGTGCCCGACCCCGGACTACGTGCTGGACGAGCGCTACATGGGCTGGGCCGCGCAGAACGTCGCCGAGAGCGGCGGTTCGCTGCGGGTCAGCCACGACATCCAGAGCGCCTATGCCGGCGCCGACGTGGTCTACGCCAAGAGCTGGGGGGCGCTGCCGTTCTTCGGCAACTGGGCGCCTGAGAAGCCGATCCGCGACCAGTACCAGCACTTCATCGTGGACGAAGCCAAGATGGCGCTGACCAACAACGGCGTGTTCAGCCACTGCCTGCCGCTGCGCCGCAACGTCAAGGCCACCGACGCGGTCATGGATTCGCCCAACTGCATTGCCATCGACGAAGCCGAGAATCGCCTGCACGTGCAGAAGGCGATCATGGCCGCGCTGGCTTCCCAATAAACCAACACCACACCGGAACTTCCCCCATGAGCAAGAAAGACATTGTTCTCGCCTTCTCCGGCGGCCTCGACACCAGCTTCTGTGTTCCCTATCTGCAGGAGCAGGGCTACGCGGTGCATACCGTGTTCGCCGATACCGGTGGCGTCGACGCCGAAGAGCGTGATTTCATCGAAAAGCGCGCCGCGGAGCTGGGCGCTGCCAGCCACGTCACCGTCGACGGTGGCCCGGCGATCTGGGATGGCTTCGTCAAGCCGTTCGTCTGGGCCGGCGAGGCCTACCAGGGCCAGTACCCGCTGCTGGTGTCCGACCGCTACCTGATCGTCGATGCCGCCCTCGCTCGCGCCAAGGAACTGGGCACCAACATCATCGCCCACGGCTGCACCGGCATGGGCAACGACCAGGTGCGTTTCGACCTGGCAGTCAAGGCGCAGGGCGACTACGTGATCTCGGCGCCGATCCGCGAGATCCAGAAAGAGCACACCCAGACCCGCGCCTACGAGCAGAAGTACCTGGAAGAGCGCGGCTTCGGCGTGCGCGCCAAGCAGAAGGCGTACACCATCAACGAGAACCTGCTGGGCGTGACCATGTCCGGTGGCGAGATCGACCGCTGGGAAGCCCCGGGCGAGGGCGCACGCGCGCTGTGCGCACCGCGCAGCGCCTGGCCGGTCGAGCCGCTGACGGTCTCGATCAAGTTCGTCGAGGGCGAAGCGGTGGCGCTGGATGGCAAGGCGCTGCCGGGTGCGCAGATCCTGGCCAAGCTCAACAAGCTGTTCGCCCCGTATGGCGTTGGCCGTGGCGTCTACACCGGCGATACCGTGATCGGCCTGAAGGGGCGCATCGTATTCGAAGCGCCGGGCCTGATCTCGCTGCTGGCCGCGCACCGTGCGCTGGAAGATGCGGTGCTGACCAAGCAGCAGAACCGCTTCAAGCCGGACGTGGCGCGCAAGTGGGTGGAGCTGGTGTACGAAGGCTTCTTCCATGATCCGTTGAAGACCGACATCGAGGCGTTCCTGAAGTCCTCGCAGGCCAAGGTCAACGGCGAAGTGGTGCTGGAAACCCGTGGCGGCCGCGTCGACGCGGTGGCGGTGAAGTCCCCGCACATCCTCAATGCCAAGGGCGCGACCTATGCGCAGTCGGCGGACTGGGGCGTGGAAGAGGCCGAGGGCTTCATCAAGCTGTTCGGCATGAGCTCCACGCTGTACGCGCAGGTCAATCGCTAAGGGCTGGAATAAGGTTGTTCTCCTTCCCCCGTGCGCGGGGGAAGGTGACCGAAGGGCGGATGGGGGCGAGCTTGCCGTTGCTGCCCCTGGCTGCCCGAATTTCGCGTTGGAACCGTTCTGCAGGACACCATGAGTCAACTGCGCATCAGCACCGACAAACACGAATTGGACATGGATCTGATTCACCGTTTTCTGTCGACCGAGGCCTACTGGAGCCAGGGTATCGACCGGCGGACGGTGGAGCAGGCGATTGCTGGCTCGCTGTGCGTTGGGGGCTATCTCGAGGGCGTGGGGCAGGTGGCGTTCGCGCGGGTGATCACCGATGGTGCGACCTTCGGCTATCTAGCCGACGTGTTCGTACTGCCGGAACACCGGGGGCGCGGCTTCAGCAAGCAACTGGTGGCGGCGATCCTGGCGCAGCCATCGTTACAGGGTCTGCGCCGCTTCATGCTGGCGACGTCCGATGCGCACGGGCTGTACGCGCAGTTCGGTTTCGCCGCGCCGGCCAAGCCGCAATCGCTGATGGAAATCCTGCGCCCGGCCATCTATCAAACCGCTGCGGCGGATGCCTGACCTCATCATCATGACCGACCTGCTTGAAACCACTCTGACGCATCTTGAGCAACTGGTGTCCTTCGACACCCGCAACCCGCCGCGTGCGATCGATACCGATGGCATCTTCGACTACCTGCGCGCGAACCTGCCGGGATTCGAGGTCGAGGTGACTGATCACGGTGCCGGCGCGGTCAGCCTGTACGCGGTACGCGGCACGCCGAAATACCTGTTCAACGTGCACCTGGATACGGTGCCGGATTCGCCGGCATGGAGTGCCAGCCCGCATGTGATGCGGCGCCTGGACGACCGCGTGGTCGGCCTCGGCGTCTGCGACATCAAGGGCGCGGCGGCGGCACTGGTGGCTGCCGCCAATGCAGGACAAGGCGATGCCGCGTTCCTGTTTACCTCCGACGAGGAGGCCAACGATCCACGCGGCGTGGCCGCGTTCCTGGCGCGCCGGCAGCTCTACGAAGCGGTGATCGTGGCCGAGCCGACCATGGGCGAGGCGGTGCTGGCGCATCGCGGCATCAGTTCGGTGCTGCTGCGCTTTGCCGGCCGCGCCGGCCACGCCTCCGGCAAGCAGGACCCGTCGGCCAGCGCCTTGCATCAGGCCATGCGTTGGGGCGGGCGCGCGCTGGATCATGTCGAATCGCTGAGTCATGCCCGCTTCGGCGGCCTGACCGGCCTGCGCTTCAATATCGGCCGGGTCGAGGGCGGCATCAAGGCCAACATGATCGCGCCGGCTGCCGAGCTGCGCTTTGGTTTCCGGCCGCTGCCGTCGATGGATGTGGATGGCCTGCTTGCGACGTTTGCCGGCCTGGCCGAGCCGGAGGCGGCTCATTTCGAGGAAACCTTTCGTGGACCGAGCCTGCCGTCGGGCGAGATTGCGCGTGCCGAAGACAAGCGCCTAGCCGCGCGTGATGTGGCCGACGCGCTCGAGTTGCCGATCGGCAACGCGGTGGATTTCTGGACCGAGGCCTCGCTGTTCTCGGCCGGCGGCTATACCGCGCTGGTCTATGGCCCGGGCGACATCGCCCAGGCCCATACCGCCGATGAGTTCGTGACGCTGGAGCAATTGCAGCGCTACGCCGAGTCGGTTAATCGCATCATCAACGGCGCGGCCTGACGCGCGTGTCGCCGGGGCCTTTGGCTCCTCCATCCCGGATCACGGAACCACCATCACCACCATGCACGCCAACAAGCAAACCCGCCAGACCATCGTTCGCCTGCTTTCCAGCATGGCCAGCGCGAAGGAGATCAGCCAGTACCTCAAGCGCTTCTCACAGCTGGATGCCAAGCGCTTTGCCGTCGTCAAGGTCGGTGGCGCGGTCCTGCGCGACGACCTGGAGGCGTTGACCTCGTCGCTGTCGTTCCTGCAGGAAGTCGGGCTGACCCCGATCGTGCTGCACGGCGCCGGCCCGCAACTGGATGTGGAACTGGCGGCGGCCGGGATCCAGAAGCAGACCGTCAATGGCCTGCGGGTGACCTCGCCGGAAGCGCTGGCAATCGTGCGCAAGGTGTTCCAGGCGTCCAACCTCAAGTTGGTGGAGGCGCTGCAACAGAACGGCGCGCGCGCCACCTCGATCACCGGTGGGGTGTTCGAGACCGCTTACCTGGATCGCGACATCTATGGCCTGGTCGGCGAGGTCAAGGCGGTCAACCTGGCGCCGATCGAGGCCAGCCTGCAGGCCGGCTCGATCCCGGTGATCACCAGCCTGGGCGAGACCCCGAGCGGGCAGATCCTCAACATCAACGCCGACTTCGCCGCCAACGAGCTGGTGCAGGAGCTGCAGCCCTACAAGATCATCTTCCTCACCGGCACCGGTGGATTGTTGAACGAGGAGGGCAAGGTGATCGATTCGATCAACCTGTCCACCGAGTACGAAGACCTGATGCAGCAACCCTGGATCAACGGGGGCATGCGGGTGAAGATCGAGCAGATCAAGGATCTGCTGGACAAGTTGCCGCTGGAGTCGTCGGTGTCGATTACCCGGCCGGCGGACCTGGCCAAGGAGCTGTTCACGCACAAGGGCTCGGGCACGCTGGTTCGCCGTGGCGAGCGCGTATTGCGTGCGAGCGCGTGGGACCAACTGGACCTGCCGCGACTGCAATCGTTGATCGAGTCCAGCTTCGGGCGTGCGTTGGTGCCAGACTATTTCGCCAATACCAAGCTGCTGCGCGCCTATGTCAGCGAGAACTACCGGGCGGCGGTGATCCTGACCGACGAAGACGGCTATACCTACCTGGACAAGTTCGCGGTGCTGGACGACGCCCAGGGCGAAGGCCTTGGGCGCGCGGTCTGGAACGTGATGCGCGAGGAAACCCCGCAGCTGTTCTGGCGCTCGCGCCACAACAACCAGGTCAATATTTTCTACTACGCGCAGTCGGACGGCTGCATCAAGCGCGAGAAGTGGAAGGTGTTCTGGTACGGGCTTGAGAACTTCGAGCAGATCCAGCACTGCGTGGCGCACTGCGCGACACGCCAGCCGACGCTGGTGGGCTGAGCCGATGAGCGCGAGCCTGCTGCCTGCGGCATTGCGCGAGGTGCCGACCTTGCGCGGGCGCCACGCGACGCTGGAGCCACTGCGTGCCGAGCACGCCGAGAGCCTGCGCGCGGCACTGGGCGATGGCGCGCTGTCGCGGTTGTGGTACACCAACGTGCCGGCGCCCGGACAGGTGGAGGGCTATATCGCCGCCGCGCTCGCAGCGCAGGCCGACGGCAAGGTGCTGGCGTTCGTGGTGCGCGATGCCGCCGGTGAGATC
>JAATFS010000392.1 GCA_015655035.1 Lysobacterales bacterium
CGACCTGGACCGCATGCAGCGCGTGGCGGCGGGAGAGTCGACCGACCCGCATGTCCGCGTGCTGCGCGAGCTGGCGCTTGAGCTGGACGACCCCGCGCTGGCGGTGGCCGGTTTCTGGCTGGAACACACCGACGACGCCGGCTATCTGGTCGCGTCCCTGGCCGAGCTGCAAGCAAGTGCCTGCGCCCGCTTCGGCATCGGCACCGAAGAGGCGGAGTCGATCCGCCAGCGCCTGTTGCTGGGAACCCCGGCGGGCCTGGCGGCCTGCGACCTGCGCGAATGCCTGCGCGTGCAGCTGCATGCCCTGCCCGGCCGCGTCGCCGCGCGGCACCTGGCCGCGCGCATTCTGGAAGGGGATCTGGCGCTGTTGGCCAGTCACGATTATCCGCTGATCGCGCGCGCCCTGGATGCCGAAGCCGACGATGTGCGCGAGGCGGTACGCTTGATCCTGTCGCTGCAACCGCGGCCGGGCGAAGACCTGCTGTCGGACGGCAACGCCAGCGTGATCCCCGATGTGCTGGCCTGGCATGCCGACGGTCAGTGGCGGGTGGCGCTGAATCCGGCCACGACCCCTCGGATCGGCATCAATCCGCTGCACGAACGCGCGTTGGCCCAGGCCGGCGAGGTCGCTCAGCCCCTGCGCGATCTGTTGCAGGAGGCGCGCTGGCTCACCCGTGGCCTGTCGATGCGCTATGAAACCCTGCTGCGTGCGACCCGTGCGATCGTCCAACGCCAGGCCGCGTTTCTGGCGCGCGGCGACGAGGCCATGGCGCCGTTGACGCTGAAGGAAATCGCCGACGAGATCGGCATGCATGAATCCACTATCTCGCGCATCGCGTCGGGCAAGTACCTCCAGACCCCGCGCGGCACCTTTGAACTCAAGCACCTGTTTGCCGTTCGCCTGGAAGGCGCCAGCGTCTCCGGACAGGCGGTCAAGGCGATGGTCAGGCGCCTGATAGAGAGCGAGCCGCATGCCCGGCCCCTGGCCGACGAGGCGATTGCCGGACTGTTGGCGCGGCAAGGCGTTACCATCGCCCGCCGCACTGTCGCCAAATATCGCGAACAGCTCGACATCGCCCCCGCGCGCGAGCGCCGCCGAAACATCAAGCCGCTGCTGGCCCGGGCGGGATAAGGATCGATATGAGTAAGCTCACTGTTCTCCTGGTCGACGATCACGAGGGTTTCATCAATGCCGCCATGCGGCATTTCCGCAAAGTGGAGTGGTTGCACATCGTTGGCAGTGCGGCGAACGGGCTGGAGGCGATCGAGCGCTCCGAGGCCCTGCGCCCGAAGGTGGTGCTGATGGACCTGGCGATGCCGGAGATGGGCGGGTTGCAGGCCACCCGCCTGATCAAGACCCAGGACGAGCCGCCGTACATCATCATCGCCAGCCATTTCGACGATGCCGAGCATCGCGAGCATTCGCTGCGCGCCGGGGCCGACAACTTCGTCAGCAAGCTGTCCTACATCCAGGAAGTCATGCCGATCCTGGAGGGATTGGTGGAAGGAACGCCGCATGAGTGAGTCGCGCATCCTGCTGATCGATAGCGATCCACTGCGCGCCGAGCGCACGGTGACCCTGCTGGAATTCATGGATTTCAATCCCCGCTGGGTGACCGACGGTGCCGATATCAACCCCAAGCGGCATCGCCATGACGAATGGATGGCGGTGATCGTGGGCTCGGCACAGGACGCGGCGCAGGCGGTGAAGTTTTTCGATTGGCTGGCCGACGCCAAGTTGGCGCCGCCGGTGTTGTTGATGGAAGGCGAGCCTGCTGCGTTTGCCGGCACGCATGGACTACATGAAGCCAACGTCTGGACGCTGGATACACCGCTGCGCCATGCCCAGCTCGAGGCGCTGCTGCGCCGCGCCAGCCTCAAGCGCCTGGACGCCGAGCATCGCCAGGCCGGCGCCCAGCAGGACAGCGGCCCCACCGGCAATAGCGCGGCGGTCTCGCAATTGCGACGGCTGATCGACCAGGTGGCCGCGTTCGACACCACGGTATTGGTACTGGGCGAATCCGGCACAGGCAAGGAAGTGGTGGCACGCGCGATCCATCAGCAGTCGCCGCGCCGCGATGGTCCGTTCGTGGCCATCAACTGCGGGGCGATTCCGCCGGATCTGCTCGAAAGCGAGTTGTTTGGTCACGAGAAAGGCGCCTTCACCGGTGCGCTGAGCGCGCGCAAAGGCCGTTTCGAAATGGCCGAGGGCGGTACCTTGTTGCTGGACGAAATTGGCGACATGAGTCTGCCGATGCAGGTCAAGCTGCTGCGCGTACTGCAAGAGCGTAGTTTCGAGCGCGTGGGCGGTGGCCAGACCATCCGCTGCAACGTGCGCGTGATCGCCGCGACCCACCGCAACCTGGAAGCGCGGATTGGCGATGGCCATTTCCGCGAGGACCTGTTCTATCGCCTGAACGTGTTCCCGATCGAGATGCCGGCGCTGCGCGAGCGCGCGGACGATCTGCCGGTACTGGTGCAGACCATCGCCGCGCAGCTGGCGCGAACCGGGCGCGGCGAGGTGCGCTTTGCCGATGAGGCGTTGCAGGCATTGCGCGGCTACGACTGGCCGGGCAACGTGCGCGAACTGACCAACCTGGTCGAGCGCCTGGCGGTATTGCACCCGGGCGGACTGGTGCGGGTGCAGGACTTGCCTGCCCGCTACCGCGGTGACTTTGCCGTGGCGGACGCACCGGCCGACGAGGTTCCGGTGGCAGCGGCCGTTTCGAGCGCCGGGAAGCCGGCGCTCGCTCCCGGGATTAGCGCACCCACGCGATTGCCCGATGAAGGCCTGGACCTGCGCGGGCATATGGCCAGCATCGAGTTGACCCTGATCAGCGAAGCGCTGGAGCGTACCCAGGGAGTGGTCGCGCACGCCGCCCAGTTGCTGGGCCTGCGCCGCACCACCCTGGTCGAGAAGCTGCGCAAGTACGGCATCGACCGCGAGCAGACCGAACTGCCGCACTGAGTCCGGGCGCCGCCGGCATGCCTGCATGTGCCTCAGGTGCATGCGGGGCCGGCCAGCGCTGGCCGGTCCGCCGCCCTGCCCGGCGGCAAGTCGTCATGCTCTTGCAGCGTATTGAGCACGCGCCCGCCTGGCGCGTGCAGGCCGGCGCGCGCCTATCCTGCCGGTTCTGGCTGCCCCGCTGCCGCATGCCGCAGCAGTCGCGCATGGGGGGCCGGGGAATTGGCGCCATCTCAATGGCACGGCGCTTGCAAGGATGAATCGTCCCCGGCACGCACCATTTCGATGAGCGACTCCGTCAATTCGATTCTTTCGCAGATCCGCACGTACCAGAACCAGATGGGCCAAGGCTCGCGGGGTCCGGTGGGCGACACCGCGCGTGGCTCTGCGATCCAGGGCCTGGCAGGTACGCCCGCAGCCTCGGCGCCCAGCTTCACCGAGACGCTGCGCAACGCCATTGGCGGCGTCAACGAAGCGCAGCAGAACTCAGGCGCGCTGGCCAAGGCCTTCGAAATGGGCGATCCCAGCGCCGACCTCGCCAAAGTGATGGTCGCCGCCCAGCAGTCCACGGTCGCGTTCCGCGCCACCGTGGAAGTCCGCAACCGACTCGTCCAGGCCTACCAGGACGTGATGAACATGCCACTGTAAAGGTAACGACGGATGGCACTCGCGCTGACCAAGGAAAACCTCAACCAGAACGCCGAGAAAGCCGGCGCCTGGTTCGACCGCATCCAGAGCCTGCAGCTGACGCGCAAGCTGGGGCTGATGCTGATGATCAGCATCGCCGTGGCCGCAGGCCTGGCGGTGTTCTTCTGGTCGCAGAAGCCGGACTATGCGCCGCTGTATACCGGCCTGGACGACAAGGGCACCGCCGAGGCCACCGACCTGCTGCGCACCGCGCAGATTCCGTTCAAGCTCGACCAGACCACCGGTGCGATCACCGTACCGCAGGACAGGCTGTACGACGCGCGCCTGAAACTGGCCGGTTCGGGACTGACCGACAGCGGCCGCATGGGCTTCGAACTGATGGAGAAGGACCCTGGCTTCGGCGTCAGCCAGTTCGTCGAGAACGCACGCTATCAGCATTCACTGGAAACCGAACTGGCGCGCACCATCGCCACCTTGCGTCCGGTCCGCGACGCACGCGTGCACCTGGCCATTCCCAAGCCCAGTGCCTTCACCCGCCAGCGCGACGTGGCCAGCGCCTCCGTGGTGCTGGAACTGCGCGGCGGCAACGGCCTGGAACGCAACCAGGTGGACGCGATCGTCAACCTGGTCGCCTCCAGCATTCCCGACCTGGCGCCGGAACGCGTCACCGTGGTCGACCAGAGCGGGCGCATGCTCAGCATCTCCGATCCCAATAGCGACGCCGCGCTCAATGCTGCGCAATTCGAGCAGGTGCGGCGCCAGGAAAGCTCGTTCAACCAGCGCATCCGCGAGTTGCTCGAGCCGATGACCGGTGTCGGCCGGGTCAATCCGGAAGTCAGCGTGGACATGGATTTCTCGGTGGTCGAGGAAGCGCGCGAGCTGTACAACGGCGAGCCGCCGAAGCTGCGCAGCGAGCAGGTCAGCGAGAACAGCAGCAACGTGCCCGGCCCGCAAGGGGTTCCTGGCGCGGCCAGCAACACGCCTCCCGGCCCGGCCGCCGCCGCGCCGGCCAACGCGGTGGCTGGCGTCAATCCCGCCAATGCCCCGGCCGCAGCCCCGGCCTCGCCGACCGAGAACGCCAAGAGCGCGACCCGCAACTACGAGCTGGACCGCACGCTGCAACACACCCGGCAGCCGCCGGGCCGGATCAAGCGAGTGTCGGTGGCGGTGCTGCTCGACAACGTGCCGCGTGCCGGCACCAACGGCAAGACCACCGAACAGGCGTTGAGCGCGGCCGAGCTGACGCGGATAGAGGCGCTGGTGAAGCAGGCGGTCGGTTTCGATCAGGCACGCGGCGACACCGTGTCGGTGATGAACGCACCGTTCGTGCGCGAAAAGCCCGCGGCCGATCCGGGGCCGAACTGGTGGGAGGACCCGCGCGTGCGTGATGGCCTGCGTTTGCTGCTGGGTGCGGTCGTGGTGCTGGCGCTGGTGTTCGGGGTACTGCGTCCGGCGCTGCGCCAGATCACCGGACCGGCGCCCGTCAAGAAACTGCCAGGCGCCGACGACCCGCTCGAACCGCATAGCGCCGACGTCAGGCTGGTCGCCGACGATAACCTGCTGCCCGAGCTGGAGGACGACACTGCGCAGATCGCCGCGGAGAAGAAGATCCCGATCGCTCTGCCCTCCGATGCCTACGAGGACCGGTTGCGCCAGGCGCGCGAGGCGGTGAAGGCCGATTCCAAGCGCGTTGCTCAAGTAGTGAAGGGATGGGTGGCCAATGAAGCCTGATACACCGGGATTGAGCGGAGTCCAGCGTGCCGCCGTGCTGCTGTTGTCGCTCGGCGAGGCCGATGCGGCCGAAGTGCTCAAGCACATGGACCCGAAGGAAGTACAGAAGATCGGCATCGCGATGGCGACGATGACCGGGGTCTCGCGCGATCAGGTCGAGAAGGTCATGGACGACTTCAACAACGAACTCGCCGGCAAGACCTCGCTGGGCGTGGGCGCCGACGACTACATCCGCAGCATGCTGATCCAGGCGCTGGGCGCGGACAAGGCCAGCGGCCTGATCGATCGCATCCTGCTCGGCCGCAATACCACGGGCCTGGACACGCTCAAGTGGATGGACCCGCGCGCGGTCGCCGACCTGGTGCGCAACGAGCACCCGCAGATCATCGCGATCGTCATGGCGCATCTGGACAGTGACCAGGCGGCCGAGGCATTGAAGATCCTGCCCGAGCGCGTCCGCGCCGACGTGCTGCTGCGCATCGCCACGCTGGACGGCATCCCGCCGAACGCGCTGACCGAGCTCAACGACATCATGGAGCGCCAGTTTTCCGGCAACCAGAATCTCAAGTCGTCCAATATCGGTGGGGTCAAGGTGGCGGCCAACATCCTCAACTTCATGGAAACCGGCCAGGACCAGGGCATCCTGGCGACGATCAACAACATCGACGCCGAACTCGGCAGCCGTATCCAGGACCTGATGTTCGTGTTCGACAACCTGGTCGACCTCGACGACCGGGGCTTGCAGACGATGTTGCGCGAAGTCTCCGGCGAGCGCCTGGGGTTGGCGCTGCGCGGCGCCGACGTCAAGGTGCGCGAGAAGATCACCCGCAACATGTCCCAGCGCGCTGCCGAAATCCTGCTCGAAGACATGGAGGCGCGAGGTCCGGTGTGGCTGGCCGATGTCGAAGCGGCGCAGAAGGAAATCCTCGGCATCGTCCGCCGCCTGGCCGACGAAGGCGTCATCAGCCTGGGTGGCGCGGGTGCAGAGGCGATGGTATGAATTCGGTCGTGCGCTGGCTGGCGCCGGATCTGGACATGGCGCCGCCGCCGGTCGAGCCGGTCGAAGCGATCCTCGAAGAGGAGATCGTTGCCGAGCCGGTGCCACGGCCGCCGACCCTGGAGGAAATCCAGGCGATCCAGGAGGCCGCCCAGCAGGACGGCTTTGCACGCGGGCATGCCGAAGGGCTGGTCCAGGGCCAGGCGGAAATCCGGCGCCTCACCGCGCAGATCGAAGGCATCCTCGATAATTTCAGCCGCCCGTTGCAGCGGCTGGAGAACGAAGTGGTCGGCGCGCTTGGCGAACTGGCCGTGCGGATTGCCGGTTCGCTGGTCGGTCGCGCCTACCAGACCGATCCGGTGCTGCTGTCCGATCTGGTCGGCGAGGCGCTGGATGCGGTGGGCGGCAGCAGCCGGGAGGTCGAGGTGCGGATGCACCCCGACGACATCGCCGCGCTGACGCCGCTGCTGTCGCTGGTATCCGGCACCCGGCTGACGCCGGACCCGAACCTGAGCCGGGGCGACCTGCGCGTGCACGCCGAAAGCGTACGTATAGATGGTTCCCTGGACGCGCGCCTGCGCACGGCATTGCAGACCGTACTGCGCAAGGCGGGAGCTGGACTGTGAGCGCCGCCACTCCCGTGCAGTTCAAGGAAATGTCCTTTCCCGCGCGTGTGCGGAAAGGAAGTGCCGTTAGTTCCGCCGTTCGGATAGGAACCCCATGAGCGCCAACCTGCTCCCCTCCACCGCTCCGGCCGAATGGTCCGCCGCGCGCGATCTGCGCCTGGCCACCCGGCTGGATGCACTCGGGCTGGACGCCGGCGGGCGCGGCCTGATTCGCGAAGGCATCCTGCGCCGTGCGGTCGGCTTGACCCTGGAGGCCGTCGGCTGCGAGGCGCCGATGGGGGCCAGCTGCAAGGTCGAGATCGTCGACGGGGGCTGGGTCGACGCCGAGGTGGTCGGCTTTGCCGGGGATCGCACCTACCTGATGCCAAGCGCCGAACTGCATGGCCTGCTGCCCAATGCCCGAGTGGTACCGTCGCAGCGCCGTGGTGGGGTGGAAGTAGGCGAAGGCCTGCTTGGACGCGTCATCGATTCCGACGGCGCACCGCTGGATGGCAAGGGCCCGATCCGCGCCGAGGGCAGCGTGGGCATGGCCGGCGTCTCGATCAATCCGCTGGCGCGCGAGCCAATCACCCAACCGTTGGATGTGGGGGTGCGCGCGATCAATGCACTGTTGCCGATCGGGCGTGGCCAACGCGTGGGCCTGTTCGCCGGCTCTGGCGTCGGCAAGTCGACGCTGCTGGGGATGATGACCCGCTACACCGCTGCCGACGTGATCGTGGTCGGCCTGATCGGCGAGCGCGGCCGCGAAGTGCGCGACTTCGTCGAAACCACGCTGGGCGAGGAAGGCCTGCGCCGTGCCGTGGTGGTCGCCTCCCCGGCCGACCGCCCGCCATTGGCGCGACTGCATGGCGCCTACCGCGCCACCGCGATCGCCGAATGGTTCCGCGACCAGGGCCTGAACGTGCTGCTGCTGATGGATTCGCTGACCCGCTTTGCACAGGCGCAACGCGAGATCGGCCTGTCGGTGGGCGAACCGCCCACCACCCGGGGTTATCCACCGTCGGTATTCGCCAAATTGCCGGCACTGGTCGAACGTGCCGGCAACGGCGCCAGGGGCCGTGGATCGATCACCGCGTTCTACACCGTGCTGACCGAAGGCGACGATCCGCAGGACCCGATCGCCGACGCCGCCCGCGCCATCCTGGACGGCCACATCCTGCTATCGCGCAGGGTCGCCGACAGCGGCCTGTACCCGGCCATCGATGTGGAGTCCTCGGTCAGCCGCGTGGTCCAGGACATCGCCGATGAGCCGTGGCGGCTACGCATTCGCAAGCTCAAGCGGCTGGTGTCGGCGTACTCGTCCAACCGCGACCTGATCGCGATCGGCGCCTACCAGCGCGGCAACGATCCGGCCACCGACGAGGCGTTGACGCGTTGGCCCGAGATCGTCGAATTCCTTGGACAGGACGTGGCCAAGGCCGCGGACCTGCCCCACAGTCAGGCCGCGCTCAAGCGGCTGGTCGAAAGCGAGAATCAACCATGATGCAATCCAAGCGTATCGATCCCCTGCTCCAACGTGCGCAGCAACACCAGGACGAGGCCGCCCACGACCTGGCCGAGCGCCAGCGCGCTCTCGAGACCCATGTTTCGCGCCTGGACGAACTGCGCCGCTATGCCGAGGAATACGCCATTGGCCAGCTTGCGGCGACCAGTGCGGCGGCCCTGAACAACCGCCGCGCTTTCCTCGATCGGCTGGACAGTGCGGTGCAACAGCAGGCGCAGACCGTGGACAGCAATCGTGCAAAGGTCGAGATCGAGCGCGGTCGCCTGCTGCTGGCCAGCCGCGAGAAGCAGGTGCTGGAGCAACTGGCCGCCAGCTACCGGGCACAGGAAAAGCAGGTGACCGACCGCCGCGACCAGCGCGAGATGGATGACCTGGGCGCGCGCCGCGTACGTTGCCGTAGCCAGGACGATGCCGACGAAGGCGGTGCGGCATGAAGGCCGCCGGGATCGGACTCGGGGAGCTTGGCACGTTCGCGCCCCGTGGCCCGGCCGAGCCCGAGCAGGAAAGTCGGCAGGAAAGCGAACAGGATTTTGCCAGGATGCTGGCCCCCCACCCCAGTGCCGCGACACCGCCGCGGCCGAAGCCCGAGCCGCGCCGGAACGAACCCGAGTCTCAGGCGCAGCCACAACCGGACGATGCCCCGCCGCGCAGGGCGAAGCCAGGCACCGACCCGGCCAGCGCTGCGGTTGCGCGTGCGAAGCACGAGTCGCGCAACCGCCAGGACAATACCGCCGGCGCTGGCCGCACCGTTGCCACTTCCCCGCCTCGCAGCGAAGCACACACGACAGCCGAACCCGAAGACGACTCGCGCAGCGACGCCACCACGCCCGACCGTACCCAGGATAGCGCCGCTGCCGACATTGCCTGGCCGCCGCCTGGCCTGGCCGGTCTTGCCCTGCCCCCCGCCGCGCTGGCACCGATGGGCGGGCCGGCAGGCGTGTTGCCGGGCCTGCCGCCGGAAGCGGCAGCCGGCATCGGCGGCGCCGCGCTGTCCAGCACGGTGCAGGCAGGCGGGGGCCCCGTCCCCACGTCGCCGGCCGCAGGTCAGCCAGGGGCATTGCCGCCGTTTGCCGCAGCGCTGGCGCAACCAGCGGCCCAGCTCGCCACCTTGCCGCAAGCCGGCGCGATGACCGCCCTGGCCGATGCCCACGAGCTTTTGTCGCCGGAGCCGGGCGCAGTGGCGTTGCCAGCGGCGGCGCCTGCTCCCAACACGGTGGCTCGCGCTGCGGAACCGGCGATCTTCGACGCGGCGCCTACCCCTACGCCGCATCTGCATGGCGACGACTTCGACGAGGCAGTCGGCGCGCGCACGAGCTGGCTGGCCGAGCAGAAAATTGGCCATGCGCATATCAAGATCACGCCCAACGACCTGGGGCCTATCGAGGTGCTGTTGCAACTGGACGGCGACAAGATCACCGCCAGCTTCACCAGCGCCCACGCAGAGGTCCGCCACGCGCTGGAGCAGAGCTTGCCGCGCCTGCGCGAGATGCTCGGCCAGCAGGGTTTCCAGCTCGCCAATGCCGACGTGGGCCAGCAGCACCAGCCCAGTGGCCACGGCCGCACGCTGGGGAATGCGGGCCTGGAGCCGGCGCTGGGTGATGACGTCGGCAGTGCCGGAATTCTGCCGCTGGCGCTGCGCCAGCGTGGTTTGCTTGACGCCTACGCTTGAACGACCGCAATGCCTGGCGTGGCAATGTTCGGCCAGGCGCGTTAACGCGTACTGGGCGATCGCGGCACTCGCGATGGCGAAGCATCCTGGCGTTCGCACTTGGAGACACCGTGTCGAGGAGTTTCAGTCCTGACGGGGGGGGAACGCCTGGCGGGGCTGCAGCGCCCGTGACGTCGTGTTGACGAGCAGGGTCATCCTTCACGGCACGCATCTTGCATCGGCCACGGAAGCAATTCTTCCAGGAACTTCCCGTGCCCGCAGCCACCGACCGACTCACCAAACCCGATGCCAAGGACGGCGCCGAGACCGCCAGGGGCCGCAAGCCGCTCCTGATCATCGCGCTGCTGGCCGTTGTCGTGATCGCCGCTGCCGGCGGCGGCGCGTGGTACTGGCTCAGCAAGGAGGACGGCAAGCCCGCCAGCAAGGCGCCCAAGACCTCTGAAATACCGAAACCCGCGCAGTATTTCGCAATGGACCCGGCGTTCGTGGTCAACCTCAGTGGCGCGTTCGAGGGTCCGCAGTATTTGCAGGTCGAGGTACAGCTGGTGACCCGCGATCCGGAGCAGCTCAAGGCGATTTCCGAAAACGCCCCGGCCATCCGCGCCCGGCTGCTGATGCTGCTTTCCCAGGTCCAGGCCAGTGACATCACCGATCTGGCCGGCAAGCAGAAATTGCAGAAATCCGCACTGGCCGAGGCGCAGAAGGTGATGACTGCCGAGACCGGAAGCAAGTGCGTCGACGACTTGCTGTTCACTAGTTTCGTGACCCAGTAAGAGCGCCCCGCGATGAGTATCGATGACCTGCTGTCCCAAGACGAAATCGATGCGCTGCTGCATGGTGTGGACTCCGGCGCGGTCAACACCGAGCCGGAGCCGCTGCCCGGCGAAGCGCGCCAGTACGATCTGTCCAGCCAGGACCGCATCATCCGTGGCCGCATGCCGACGCTGGAAATGGTCAACGAACGCTTTGCCCGGCTCTGGCGCATCGGTCTGTTCAATCTGATCCGGCGTTCGGCCGACCTGTCGGTGCGCGGCATCGACCTGGTCAAGTTCAACGAATACATGCATTCGCTGTACGTGCCGACCAATCTCAACCTGATCCGCTTCAAGCCGCTGCGCGGCACCGGCCTGATCGTGTTCGAGCCGACCCTGGTATTTGCCGTGGTCGACAACTTCTTCGGTGGCGACGGCCGCTTCCACACCCGTATCGAGGGCCGCGAGTTCACCGCCACCGAAATGCGCGTGGTGCAGCTGATGCTCAAGCAGACATTCGCTGACCTCAAGGAGGCGTGGGCGCCGGTGATGGACGTCGATCTGGAATACATCAACTCCGAAATCAACCCCCACTTCGCCAATATCGTCACTCCCCGCGAGTACGTGGTGGTGTGCCGGTTCCACGTCGAGCTGGAAGGGGTTGGCGGCGAGATCCACATCACCCTGCCCTATTCGATGCTGGAGCCGATCCGCGAGCTGCTCGATGCCGGCATCCAGAGCGACCGCAACGACCGCGATGCGAGCTGGAACGTGATGTTGCGCGAGCAGCTGAATGTCGCCGAGGTCACGCTTTCCAGCGTCCTGGCGACCAAGCGCATGAGTCTGCGCCAGCTCACCGGGCTGAAGATCGGCGATGTGCTGCCGATCGATCTGCCGGTGCAGGTGCCGTTGTGCGTGGAGGACATTCCTTTGTTCACCGGCGAATTCGGCATCGCCAACGGCAGCAACGCCGTGAAAATCACCGATCTCAAGCCGCCGGGCGCGCAGCCGTCGCGCCCTGTTCCCTCCCAGGATTTGCCCTCATGACCCAGAACGAAACCCACGACCCCGCACCGGCGCAGTTCGACAACCTGACCGCCGAGCACGACCAAAGCGCCAGCGACCTGAATCTGGACATGATTCTGGACGTGCCGGTGACGCTGTCGCTGGAGGTCGGGCGTGCCCGCGTACCGATCCGCAACCTGCTGCAACTCAACCAGGGCTCGGTAGTGGAGCTGGAGCGCGGCGCGGGCGAGCCACTCGATGTCTACGTCAATGGCACCCTGATCGCGCATGGCGAGGTGGTGGTGATCAACGATCGCTTCGGCATTCGTCTCACCGACGTAGTCAGCCCGAGCGAACGCATCCGGAGGCTGCGGTGATCGCCGCGCTCGCCACTGCCGTGCCGGCCGGGGCCGGCGCAGTCCAGGTGGGCAGCCAGGCGCCGACCTCGCCGGGCCTGTTCGGCGCGGTGTTCGCGTTGCTGCTGGTGGTGGGCCTGATCGTCGGCCTGGGTTGGCTGCTCAAGCGCATGCCCGGTGGCGGCTTCCGCGCCAGCGACGGGTTGAAGCTGGTCGCCAGCCTGCCGCTCGGCGCCAAGGAGCGCGTTTTGGTGGTCGATGTCAACGGCCAGCAGCTGCTGCTCGGCGTCAGCACGGGCGGCATCGCGCTGCTGCATGCGTTGCCGGAAACGCTGCCGGTCGCGCCGGCTCCCATGCTGCCCACCTTCAAGCAGCTGCCCCAGTTCGCGCAGCTGCTGTCGCAGAAGCTGCGCAAGGACGCCTGATCATGCTTGCTCGTTGGAACCGTTGGAGACGCAGCCTGCGCGTAGTGCTGGTGCTGTTGATGCTGCTCGGCATGGCGTTGCCGCTCGCCGCGCCTGCGGCGCCGGCAGCCCTGGCCCAGGCCACCGCCAGTGCTGCCGCGCCCGCACAGCTTCCCGGATTGCCGAACGTCAACGTCGGCCGTATCGGTGGCCAGCAGGTAAGCCTGCCGCTGCAGACGCTGCTGCTGATGACGGGGATCACGCTGCTGCCGTCGATGCTGTTGGTGCTCACTGCCTTCACCCGCATCACCATCGTACTGGGCCTGCTGCGCCAGGCGCTGGGCACTGGGCAGACGCCGTCCAACCAAGTGCTGGTCGGGCTGGCGATGTTCCTGACCGCGCTGGTGATGATGCCGGTATGGCAGAAGATGTGGAGCGCCGGGCTATCGCCCTACCTCGACAACCAGATCGATTTCCAGAGCGCCTGGGACCTGACTACCCAGCCGCTGCGGGCGTTCATGCTGGCGCAGATCCGCGAAACCGACCTGATGACCTTCGCCGGCATGGCCGGCGACGGCACCTATAGCGGACCGGATGCGGTGCCGTTCCCGGTGCTGGTGGCCTCGTTCGTGACCAGCGAGCTCAAGACCGCCTTCGAGATCGGCTTTCTGATCTTCATCCCGTTCGTGATCATCGATCTGGTGGTGGCCAGCGTGCTGATGTCGATGGGCATGATGATGCTGTCGCCGATGCTGGTCTCGGCTCCGTTCAAGATCCTGCTGTTCGTGCTGGTCGACGGCTGGGTGCTGGTGGTCGGCACGCTGGCCGCCAGCTTCAATGCGGCCTAGGTCATGAGCCCTGAAATCGCGTTGACCGAACTGCGCGGCGGTCTGGTCGTCCTGCTCTGGGTCGGTGGCCCGCTATTGCTTGCGGTGCTGGTGGTGGGTGTGGTCGTCGGCGTGATCCAGGCCGCGACCCAGCTCAACGAACCCACCATCGCCTTCATCGCCAAGGTCGTGGTACTGACGGCGATGCTGTTCGCCACCGGCAGCCTGTTGATGGCGCACCTGGTGGAATACACCATCAGCCTGTTCCACCGCATACCGCATCTGATCGGTTGACGGAGCTGCCCGGGATGGATGCCGCTACCCAGATGGTGATCGATGGCCAACGCGCGTTCGCGATGGTCGGGGCGGTGCTGTGGACCATGTTGCGGATCGGCGCCCTGCTTACGGCCATGCCGCTGATCGGCACCCAGGCGGTCCCGGTGCGGGTGCGGGTGCTGATCGCCGCCACGCTGGCGATGGCATTGGCGCCGCTGTTGCCGCCGGTGCCGGAGTGGGACGGATTCACCGCTACCGCCGTGCTCAGCGTGGCCCGCGAGCTGGCGGTGGGTGCGAGCATGGGGTTCATGCTGCGGCTGATCTTCGAGGCCGGCGCCTATGCCGGCGAATTGATTTCCCAGAGTACCGGCCTGGCGTTCGCGCAGATGTCCGATCCGTTGCGCGGAGTCAACTCGGGGGTGGTCTCGCTCTGGTTCTACCTGAGTTTCGGCTTGCTGTTCTTTACCGCCAA
>JAATFS010000133.1 GCA_015655035.1 Lysobacterales bacterium
CCGCCGGGCCCCGGTAGGCGAGGGCGCCGCCGCGTTCACATGCAGCGCACGCAAAAACCTGCTATAGCTCTTGCAGGCACCCCAAGCAGAGGTACGAATGGCGACACTGCGCACGAGCAAGGCAGTTCCACCTTCCACCGTCTACGTCGCACCCAGGGAAAGCAAGCTCATCACGCATGAGCAACTGCACAACCACTTGCAGACGTTCCAACAGGCCGGTGGCGTGATCGAACGACTCGGAAATACACCTGCGCTCAAACGGATTGGTTGAGCGCCACTCGCATCCGGGCAAGCCCCTTGCCGTCTTCGATGTCCCGCGATGCCAATCGCGGGCATCCAGGCAGTTCCGGGGCCGGTTGGACTCGAGCAATGGCACGTTGGCGGGGCGCGGCGCTGCCGCCTTGCGGAGGCGGGTGTTGCCGACAGCCCAGTGCTTGGGATTCAGCGGTCACTCATTGGATAGGATCGTGGGTCCAGCGCCGGGCCGCTGGCCAGTCGCAGCGCCTGTGCAGCCTCCATCGGCCGCGCCAGCAGATAGCCCTGGCCTTCGTCGCAGCCCCACTCGGTCAGAAGCCTGAGCTCGTCCAGATTCTCGATACCTTCGGCGACCGTGGTGTAGCCCAGTTCGCACGTCAGGTTGATCACGGCTTGCGTTTTCAGGCGAGTGGTGGGTGAGGTGGCGAGGCCGGAGACCAGGCTGCGGTCGAGCTTGATGACGTTGATCGGCAGCTCGGCTAGATAGCCAAAGTTGCTGTAGCCGCTGCCGAAATCATCGATGGCGATACGTATTCCATGTGCCTTCAGCCCGATCAGTTGGGGCAGGGCGTGTTTATGGCTCTTGATCCATTGTCCTTCGGTGATTTCTATCTCGACACTGTGCGGGTCGATCCGATGATCGGCGCAAACGCTAAGCAAATACTTGTTCAGGCCTTCGTCGTTGAAATCGTGCGCAGACAGGTTCAGTGACATATGCAGGTGCGGCTGAGTCCGGTGCCATTGCGCCAGTTGCGCGATGGCATGGGCGATGACCCAGCGTGTCACCTGCAGCATCAGCGCGGTTTTCTCCAGCACCGGGATCAATTCGTCCGGGTTCACCAGTCCCAGGTCCGGGTGATTCCAGCGCAGCAGCGCTTCAGCGCCACTGACCTTCAGGTCGCAGAGCCGTACGCGGGGTTGATAAAGCAGGTGGAATTCACCTCCCTGCAATCCGTCCCTGGCATCGATCGCCAGGCGGTAGGCACGTTTGAGCTGATCGTCCCGCAGTGGGTCGTACCACAGCATCGGGGTCTCCGCGTTGATTGCCGCGTGCATGGCAATCAAGGCCTTGCGCATCACGTCTTCGGCTTCGGCAGCGGTGGCATGAAACGGTACAACGCCAGCATGGAACAACGGTGTCATCGGCACTCCGCTCGCCAGCACCTGTGCGCGCATGCCTTCGTTCAGGCGCAGCAGCAGTGCATTCATCGCGTCCTTGCTGTGACCGCGGCATATAAAGGCGAAGCGGGTGGAGCCCACGTGATAGACCTTGGCGTCGTCGCCGAGCAATTGCATCAAGCGATGTCCGGCCTGGCGGATCAACGACTCCATTGGCGACACTCCCAGCACTTGCCAGGCGTCATTGACGGTTTGGCTGTTCATGACGTCGGTCATCACCGCATACAGCGTCTCCGGGGTTTTACGTGCCGCCAGCATGCGCAGATCGGCCTGCAACTGACGATGGTTATGCATGCCGCTGACCAGCTCGCGTCGACCCACCGAAAGCTTCAATTCAATATGGGTCATCACGATGCGGGAAAGTGTGAGCAGCTGGCGACGCTCTTCCGCGCTGAGCTGGCGCGGCTTGTAATCGGCCAGGCAAAGGGTGCCCAGTGGATGGCCGGACCCGGTCACCAGCGCAGCGCCGGCGTAGAACCTCAGGAATGGATCGTGGGCCACCATGGGGTTGCTGGCAAATAGCTGATCCTTGCTCAGGTCTGGAATTTCCAGGATGTCGGTTTCGGCGTCGAGCGCGCAGGCGCAGATCGAGATGTCGCGTTCGGTGTAGGTTATCTGGGTGCCGACCTTGGAGATGAAGTGTTGCGCATCCGCGTCCACGATCGTCACCAGTACGATCGGCACATCGAAGGTAAAGGCGGCCAGCTGGGTGATCGGGTCCAGCGACTTCCCGAGATCGCGGTCGAGCACATTCAGTGCATTGAGCACTGCGATGCGTTCGAGTTCGTACTTTCTGGAATAGGGCATAAGGAACCCATGCAGGTACAGGCTTGGAAGAAGCGTAAGACCGCCTGGGTGTACCTGCGGCATCGAAATCAGGAAGGAAATGAATCCTTCAGCTACCTCCCGACAGGCACGGCGTTGGAAAGTTCGTGTCGTCAGCTGGATCGACACGGGCAATGTGGTTTCTGAACATGGGATTGCGGGCGGGTGCATGGGCGGCGTGGCCTGCCAACCCCGGTCAAGCAGTCGCGGCGTTGCGGGACGCGTGACCCGGGGGGGGGGGGCTCGACCAATAGGGCGAACGTGGGGCCTATTGGCTTCTGCCGGCCGTAAAGTTAGAATTGATGGGTCGTATGGGGCGGTAGCTCAGCTGTGAGAGCGTCGCGTTCGCAATGCGAAGGTCGGGAGTTCGATCCTCCTCCGCTCCACCAAATATCCAGCCAGAACAGTGCACCGCGCCCTTATGGCGTGATGCGCTGTTTTGACATGGGCGATGCATTCGCCTGATCTGCGCGGTTCGCACGCACGTGTGGGTGGGCCTGGATCAAGCAGATATCGCCGTAACGACGGCTGATCGCCTATCCGCTGGCCACTCCGCTCGGCCGGCAGCGCTGCTGCCGGCGTGTAAAATACCGTTTTCGACGCCCGCAGCATGGTGCAAATTCCTCGACGTACCACTATTCGCGGCCCGACCTTCATTCGCTTGCTCGCCGCTCTGAACGATGCCGATGTGGCGCAGCCCAGGCTGTCGCTGTCGGATCGGTTGAGCCAATGGATCGATTGGAATCAAGCGCTCGCGCTGTCCACGGCATTGGACGAAGCGCCGTCTGCAGCGGACCCGGAGGCGTCGTCGCCAGGTGTGGTCGACGAGGATGAATGCGCACGTGTGCGTGCGGCCTTGAGCGCTGCGATCAGCGACGATCCGGCGTTTTCCAGGGTTGCGACGGGGGGCGGAGCCACTGTCGTGGATGACACGCTCGACTATGCGTTCTTCCGGCAGCGCTATCTGGCCGTGCAGCAGTCGATGCAGACCGGCATCGGCAACCTGCGCAGGCGCCTGCGCGAGATGCTGGCCACCGGGACGGTGGAAATGGGGCGGCTTGCGGCTGTGGATGCGGTGATGGAACGAGCCTTGAGCCGGCGCGAGCGCGGCTTGCTGGCCACCGCGCCAGCATTGCTTGAAGGTCATTTCGAACGCTTGCGCCAGGCCGCGCGCGAGCTGCCGGCGGTGGCGCCGGAATCTGAAGACGCGCCGCCGGCCACGGCCGACGCGTGGCTGGACGTGTTCCGCAAGGATATGCAGAACCTGCTGCTCGCCGAACTGGATGTTCGCTTTCAACCGGTGGAAGGCTTGCTGGCCGCCGTTCGCACCCGCTAACTAGGACGTTATGTTCAAGAATCTTCTTCACCTCGCTGTATTTCTCGTTGGCCTGATCGCGGTGGGCTGGATAGGTGCCGGTTATGTCGGCTCCAATCCGCTGGCGCTGGCTGTGGTGTTGCTGATCGGCGCCTGTTACCTGGCCGGCGGGTTAGAGCTGTACCGCTATCGGCAAGCCACCTCCACGCTGGAACTGGCGGTGGCCGACCTGTCGGTATCACCGCCGGTCCTGGGCGATTGGCTCCAGCGGCTGCATCCGTCGCTGCGCAATGCGGTGCGCCTGCGGATCGAGGGTGAGCGCGTGGCGCTGCCGGGACCGGCACTGACGCCGTACTTGGTAGGCCTGCTGGTGCTGCTGGGCATGCTGGGGACGTTGCTGGGCATGATGGCGACCCTGCGTGGGACCGGGATGGCGCTGGAAAGCGCTACCGATCTGCAGGCGATCCGCGATTCGCTGGGTACGCCGGTCAAGGGGCTGGGTTTTGCCTTTGGCACCTCGATTGCAGGTGTGGCCTCCTCGGCGATGCTCGGGCTGTTGTCCGCGCTGTGCCGGCGCGACCGGCTGCACGTGGTGCAGCAACTGGATGCGGGGATCGCTACCACCTTGCGGGTGCATTCGCAGGCGTATCAGCGCGAAGAAACGTTCAAGTTGCTGCAACGACAGACCGAAGTGTTGCCGACCCTGGTCGATCGCTTGCAGGGCATGATGGCGGCCCTCGAACAGCAGGGCCTGGCCGCCCACGAACGCCAGATCAGCAGCCAGACGGCTTTCCACGGCAAGATCGAGGATACCTATGCGCGACTGGCGTCCTCCGTGGAACGGTCGTTGAAGGATGGTGTGAGCGAAAGCGCCCGTGCCGCAAGCGCCGCGCTGCAGCCGGTCGCGGAAGCGGCGATGGCGGCCGTGGTGCGCGAAACGGCGTCGTTGCATGGCAATGTCACGCAGGCGGTGCAGCGGCAGTTGGATGGCGTGACGAGCGGCCTGGAAACCACGACCACGACGGTGGCGGATTTGTGGAGCCAGGCGCTGGCCGGGCAGCAGCAATCCAATGCGGCGCTGATCGCCGATCTGCGCGCTTCGCTGGAGCGTTTCGGCGAAAGCTTCGAGCAACGCTCCGGTGGCTTGCTGGAAGGCGTGTTCACCCGTCTCGACGCCACCGCAGGCAACGTGGCCCAAGCGTGGACCCAGGCGTTGTCGCAACAGGATGCCGCCAACCAGGCCTTGGCGAGCCGCCATCAGCAGACCCTGGCTGCGGCCGCCGCCACGTTCGAGCAGCAGGCGGCGGCGCTGGTTCAAGGTGTGGACCAGGCGCACGCGGGCATGCAATCGACGCTGGAAGCCCGCGATCAGCAGCGCCTGACGGTCTGGAGCGACGCACTGGGCGCGATGATCGAGGCGCTGCGCAAGGAATGGGAACAGGCCGGGGCTCACGCCACCCATCAGCAACAGGAAATCTGCGACACGCTGGCGCGCACCGCAAACGACATTTCGACGCAGACGCAGGCGCATGCCAGCGGCACGATTGCGGAGATTTCGCGGTTGGTGCAGGCCGCATCGGAGGCGCCAAAGGCCGCGGCCGAAGTCATTGCCGAGCTGCGCCAGAAGCTGTCCGACAGCATGGTTCGCGATACCGCGATGCTGGAAGAGCGCAATCGCCTGATGACCACGCTGGAAACCCTGCTCGACAGCGTGAGCCATACCTCCACCGAACAGCGCGTGGCCATCGATGCGCTGGTCGCCACTTCTGCCGATCTGCTGGAGCGTGTCGGCACGCGCTTTACCGATCACATCGAGGCCGAAACCGGCAGGCTCGGTACGGCAGCGGCCCAGGTCACCGTCGGCGCGGCCGAGGTGGCGAGCCTGGGTGAGGCGTTCGCCGCGGCCGTGCAGCTGTACGGCAAGTCGAACGACAAGCTGGTGGCGCGCTTGCAGCGGATCGAGACCGCGCTGGACAAGTCCGCTTCGCGCAGTGATGAGCAACTGGCGTACTACGCAGCGCAAGCGCGGGAAGTGATCGACCTGAGCATGCTGGCGCAGAAGCAGATCGTCGAGGATCTGCAACAACTGGCCGCGCAGCGCGCCGCGACCGGAGCCAAGGCGGCATGAGTGCTGAGGTCGAGGGCGACAGCGAGACCACCGCGCCCGTGTGGGCCGCATTCGGCGATTTGATGTCGGTGCTGCTGGGCGCATTCGTGCTGATCCTGGTGGGCGTCATTGGCGTGCAATTGCAGCTCTCCAACCGTCTCGACGAAGAGGTCAAGCAGCGCCAGATCGAAGCGCAGCGCCGCAAGACCCTGGAGCAGGTGCTGGCAGGGCCGTTGGCGGCGGGTAGCGTGACCCTGGTCGATGGCCGCATCGGCATCCGGGGCAGCGTGTTGTTCGCGCTGAATTCCGATCAATTGCAGCCCGAAGGCCGGAATGTGCTGAAGAGCCTCGCCGTTCCGCTGCTCGACTATCTCAAGTCGCGCGAGGAAGTGCTGATGGTGAGCGGCTTCACCGATGATCAGCAGGTGCGCGATGGCAATCGGCAGTTCGACGACAACTGGGAGCTGTCGGCCGAGCGCGCGCTGACCGTGACCCGTACCCTGATCGCCGAAGGCGTTCCCGCATCCTCGTTGTTCGCGGCCGCATTCGGGGCCGAGCAGCCAGTGAGTTCGAACGCCGACGAGGAGGGGCGGGCACGCAACCGGCGCGTGGAGATTGCACCCGTGCCGAAGTTGCAGAAGACGGTCGTGGCGGCGCATGCACCGTAGCGACACGCCTGCGCGTGCGACGCTGGAACGCTGGCGCGAGCAGGATGCCGCGCAGCTGGATCCGGTCCGGTTCCACTACATCGACGCATTGGAGCGGCGCGCGGCTGGCCAGCAAGGCGAGGCCAGGCGCTTGCTGGACGAACGCCTGGCCTCGCTGGTCCAGGCCTATGCCGCCGACCTGGAGAAGGTTGGCCCCAGTGCCGTGCAAGTGGAGGCTGCGCAAGCGCCGGAGGCGCCGGAAGCAATCCCGGTGAGTGCCGTTGCCGAACTGCTGCAGCATCTGGCCAGCCAGGCGGCAACGCATGGCGATCCAGTGGCGCGCGCGGCGTTCCCGGAAGTGAGCGTGCTCGAGGATTTCAGGGGACTATGGTCGAAGATCCGGGCCGAGAGCCAGTTGCGAGAGTCGCTGGAGCAGGCGCCCACCGACGCCGGTCCGCTCAACTCCGCCACGCTGGTGCATCGATCGCTGCTGCTCATGCGTGAGCTGTCGCCGGGATATCTGCGGCACTTCCTGTCCTACGTCGATACCTTGTCGTGGATCGAGCAGGTCAACGCTGGCGGCGTGGCGACGAAAAGTGCGCCGCGTCCAGCCAATGTCCGCAAGCGCAGCCGAGTCAAGAAGCCCGGCGAGCCTGCAGAGTAGCGATTGGCTACCGGCCTTCAGCCGGCCGTGCTGTCGCTTGCCAGCAGCGGTATCAGCCGGTTTTCCAGCTGTTCGCGTCGCCATTGCCCCAACGCTGCGGGCCACTGCTGTTGCTCCAGCAGCGCTTCCAGGTGGCGCCGCGAGGCCAGGATGCCGTCGGGCAGCTCGAGTTCGCGACTGCGCGTGGCAACGGCTTCCTGTAGCCGCTTGAGCAAGGCTTTGTTGCTGTCGTTGGCAGCCAGCGCCAGCGGCGCGTCGGTTTCGTCCGCGAGGGGGCTGTTCAGTGCCTGCCAGATTGGCTCGGCCAGCTTGCGCGGGGCCTTGGGAAACTTGTCGAACTGGCGCAGCAAGGCGCTGGAGTCCGCCGGGGGCACTCGCGCCAACGTGACTGCCAGTTCGTTGTCCAGGACCCAGCTGCGCGGCTTGTCGCTCTTGCGGGCCTGCTGGTCGCGCCAGCGTAGCAGCCGCAGCAGCCGCAGTTGAGCCGGCGGCTCCAGGAACTGCGCCGAGCGCATCGAGGTGTGCGGCCAGCGCTCGCCTTCGTCGTGCTCGACGGTTGCCAGCAGGCGCTCGGCGTCCTCTGCCAGCCAGCCTTCGCGTTGCTGCTCGGCCAGGCGGCGGCTGATCTCGTCGTGCAGCTCGAACAGGTAGCGCACGTCGTCGGCGGCGTAGTCCAGCTGCGCCGGCGAGAGTGGCCGGCGCATCCAGTCCGAACGGGTCTCGCCTTTGGCCAGCAGCGTGCCGGTGATCTCCTGTACCAACTTCTGGTAGCCGATACCGGCGCCGATGCCGGCCAGGGCGGCAGCGATCTGGGTATCGAACAGCGGACGCGGCAGCACGCCGCAAGCGCACTTGAACGTCACCAGGTCCTCGCTGGCGCTGTGCATCACCTTGACGATGTCTGGAGCGACCAGCCACGGCTTGAGTGCGTCGGTCATGCCGGGGATCAGCGGGTCGATCAGCAGAATTTCCTCTCCTACCGCCATCTGCACCAGCGCCAGTTGCGGCCAGTAGGTGCGCTCGCGGATGAACTCGGTGTCCAGGCCGATCCGGGACGGCCGCTGTTGCAGCCGTTCGGTGAGTTCAGAGGGTTGCTTGATCCAGTAAGGCACGTGATTTCCGTCGAAGGCAGGGTTTGCGTAGACCGCGCAGAATAGCCTAACGTCGCCGTCGCCCGCCGATGCTGCGGAATGCGGAAGGAGAACGTTTGCGAATTCATGGCCCCCCGATCGTAGCGATGGCGCTGCTGGCGCTGGGGTTGGCTGCGTGTTCGCCGTCGCCGGAACCGGCTGCTTCTGCGCCTGCGCCCGTTCCAGCGGTGGCCACCGCTGCGGTTCCGGCCGAGGTTGCGCCGAGCGTCGTCATTGCCGGCAAGGCGCCGGCCGAGCCCGTGGCGGCGTGGCAGGCGCCTGTGGTGGCGCTCGGCGACGAAGCGCTGCCCTCGGTGCGTCGCCGGGCCGCGCAGGCACTGCGGCAAGGCCGGCTGTACCGCAGCGCCGACGACGCGATCCCGCTGTACCTGGCGATCCAGGCGCGCTGGGGGGAGCACGCCGCCACCGCGCGACGGGGGCTGCAGCAGGCGTTGCAGTCCCTTGTGGCCGAGGGCGAGCAACGGCTGGCCCAGGCCGAGCAGCAGGACGATGCGCTTGAGCAGGCGCGCGAGTGCGCAATGGTGGCGTTGTCGGTGGCGCCGGAGGATCCCCGGGCACGCGCGTTGCAGCAGCGGGTCGTGATCGCCCAGCGGGCGATGTCGTTCAACCGTGCCGGCGAGGAGGCTCTAGGTGCCGGACAGTTGGGCGAGGATGGCGCCGGCGCGATGGCCGATTTTCGCCAAGCCTTGGCGTTGGACCCGACGAACGCGCGGGCACGGCAAGGACTGGCCGCCGCCGAAAGCGGCATGATCCGGCGGGCCGAGGTCGCGGCAGAGGCGTAGAACTTCCAGCTGGCTGCGCGCTGGTTGGCGGTGGCCGCGAAGGTCCGCGAGCAAGCGCCATCGGTCAGCGACGCGCGGCTGCGGGTGGAGGCTATCCGCACGGCCCGGATCGCTGCGTTGTACGACGCAGCGCTGCGCGACC
>JAATFS010000092.1 GCA_015655035.1 Lysobacterales bacterium
GGACTCGATCGCGAGGCGATCCGTCGCCGTGCCGAGCAGGGGGGCGTGATCGATCCGGGCACGCCGCTGAGCGATGCCGCATTGGACGAACTTATTTTCAGCCCTGGCCTCACTACCCGCGAGCAGGCGGAGCCGCTGGCGGGCCGCGGCATCGGCATGGATGTCGTGCGCAGCGAAGTGGCACGGCTCGGCGGTTCGGTGGCGCTGCATTCGGTGCGCGGCCGTGGACTGGTCGTCGGCTTGCATCTGCCGCCGACGCGGTAGCGGCAGGCCCCGCGTTTGCAGTGTCGAGATCGGCCGGCTCTGGCCGGTTATGCCGACATCCGCAGTGCGAATTGCGAATCCGGTGGTTTATCGCGATCCCGGCGTATCGCATGATGAGGGCTTGGCGCCGCAGGTGTTGCCGGCGTCCCTCATCCGACGATGGAGCCCTGCCGATGACCGAACGCCGCCATTTCCTCAAGACTGCCGCACTGGGGGCGCTTGCCAGCGGCCTGGGCACGCTGGGATTGCATGCCCAGGCGGCCGCGGCCGGCGCGAAGCTGCCGTCCTTGCGACGCGGCGGCGCGCGCGTGGTGTCGACCTGGGATTTCGGAGTGGCGGCGAACCAGGCCGCTTGGACGATCCTGTCCAGCGGCGGCAGCGCGCTGGACGCGGTGGAAGCCGGCGTGCGCGTGCCGGAGGCCGACCCGAACAATCCAACCGTGGGCTTCGGCGGCTACCCGGACCGCGACGGCCGGGTGACGCTGGATGCCTGCATCATGGACCACCTCGGCAACTGCGGCGCGGTGGCGGCGATGGAGGATGTGGTGCATGCGATCTCGGTCGCGCGCGCCGTGATGGAGAAAACCCCGCACGTGATGCTGGTGGGCGATGGCGCGCGGCAGTTCGCGTTGGCGCAAGGGTTTCAGCGTACCAACCTGTTGACCCCGGCGGCCGAACAGGCCTGGAAGGAGTGGTTGAAGACCTCCCGCTACGCGCCCGAGGCCAATGTCGAGAACCGTGCCTGGCGCGATGGCAAGTTGCCGGGCGGTAAGACCAATCACGACACCATCGGCATGCTGGCGCTGGATGCACACGGCAATCTGTCCGGGGCATGCACCACCAGCGGCATGGCGTGGAAGATGCACGGCCGCGTCGGCGACAGCCCGATCATCGGCGCGGGGTTGTATGTCGATAACGAGGTGGGCGGCGCCACCTCTACCGGTGTCGGCGAGGAAGTGATCCGCAATGTCGGCAGTTTCGCGGTGGTGGAAATGATGCGACAGGGCAAGTCGCCGGCAGCGGCTTGCCGCGAGGTGGTGATGCGGCTGGTGAGGCGCAAGCCGGAACTGACGCGGACGTTGCAGGTGGGCTTCCTGGCGATGAACCGGCGAGGCGAGGTAGGTGCCTTCTCGATCCAGAAGGGCTTCAGCTACGCGGTCTGCGATGCGCAGCGGCAGGATCTGTTGCTGCCGGGCGAAAGCCATTATCACAGCGAGCCCTCGGCATGAGCGCAGCGGGTGGGCTGGAGGTCGCGGCCGATTCGGTGGCGTCGGCGCTGGCCGCGCAGCAGGGCGGCGCGATGCGGGTGGAGCTGTGCGGTGGCCTGGATGGCGGTGGGCTGACGCCGTCCTGGGGGACCCTGGCGGTGGTGCGCGAGCGATTGCGGATTCCGTTGTATGTGTTGATCCGTCCGCGCGTGGGAGATTTTGTGTTCAGCGAGGCTGAGGTCGAGGTAATGCGCCGCGACGTGGAGCAATGCGTGCGGCTGGGCTGTGATGGCGTGGTGCTGGGCGCGTTGGATCGGGATGGCGAGGTGGACGATGCGACCATGCGGGCCCTGATCGAGGCCGCCGGCACGTTGGGTGTCACCTTCCATCGGGCGTTTGACCTGAGCGCTGATCCGGCGCGCGCGCTGGAACAGGTGATTGCACTGGGTTGTGAGCGCGTGCTGACCTCTGGTGCGCGCGAGACGGCAGAGCAGGGCGCAGAACTGATCGCGGCGCTGGTGCGGCAGGCCGCTGAACGCCTGAGCGTGATGCCGGGGTCCGGCGTTTCCGAAAACAATCTGGGCGCGTTGCGCTTGCGTACCGGCGCGCATGAATTCCATGGCTCGGCACGCGGTCCGGTGGCATCGCGCGCGCGGGTGCGGCATCCGCATATCGATAGCCTGGGCGGCGATTACCAGCAGACCGACGTGGAGCGGGTGCGGCGGATGGTGGCGCTGTTGGAGGGCGCCAGTGGAGCATGAGCGGCCCGGCCTGCGCGCGTGTATCTAGACAGATCCAGGTCGGGGCGGCTGGCTGTTAACGATACCTATTTATTATCTATTAAATACCATATGCTCCAATTCCGGGCGGCCGCCGGTCGCCGATCCACGAGGAACTGCGATGTCCCAACACCCGCTCTCCCCGTTGCGCTGGTTGACCGCTCTAGGCCTGAGTGCCTTGGTCCTGCCGGTTGCGATTGCCCAGAACTTTGCCGACGTCACCCCATCGCCGCAGCAGGTGGCATGGCAGGATCTGGAGTTCGGGGTCATTGTCCATTTTGGTACCAATACCTATCTGGACCGCGAGTGGGGCGACGGCACCGCCAGTCCCAAGCTGTTCAATCCCGATCAGGTGGATCCGGCGCAATGGGCGCGTGCGTCCAAGGCCGCAGGTGCCAAATATCTGATCCTGGTCGCCAAGCACCACGATGGATTCTCGCTGTGGCCCACCAGCGAGAGCGAATACTCGGTGAAGAGCAGCCCGTGGCTGGGGGGCAAGGGCGACCTGGTCAAGCTGACCAGCGAGGCCGTGCGCAAGGAGGGCATGGGCTTCGGCATCTACCTGTCGCCGTGGGATCGCCACGAACCCAAGTACGCCGACGTCAAGGCCTATGACAAGTTCTATGCCGCGCAGCTGGTCGATCTGGCTTCGCACTACGGCCCGCTGACCGAGTGGTGGCTGGACGGCGCCGGCAGTGCCGGGCATGTCTACGATTTCGACAAGTACCTGGAAGAGCTGCGTACCTACCAGCCCAATGCGATGGTGTTCGCCGATACCGCGCTGTTGGAGTATGGCGACGTGCGCTGGGTCGGCAACGAGGCCGGCGTGATCCAGGGTGAGAACTGGAACGTGATCGATCGCCACGGCTACCTGCGCTGGCGCCCGGTCGAGGTGGATACGCCGCTGCATAAATTGCAGTGGTTCTGGCATCCCAATAGCGACCAGACACTGAAGAGCGTCGATGAGCTGGTGCAGATCTGGGAGGACAGCGTCGGCCGTGGTGGCCAGCTGGTGCTGGGCATCGCCCCGGACAAGCGCGGTTTGCTGCCCGATGCCGACGTCAAGCGGCTCGAGGAAATGGGCCAGGCGCTCCATGCGCGTTACGGCACTGAGCGCAATCTGGTGCGTGGCCGGCTGAAATCCGACGACAGCGTTGCTGCGGCGGTCGATGGCGACCGCGACACGTTCTGGACGGCTCCGGATGCGCATCGCGCCACGCTGGAATTGCAGTTCAAACAGCCGGTGACCTTCGACGCGGCGATGTCGATGGAATGGATCAACGCTGGCCAGCAGGTGCAGAAATACGCGGTGGAAGTGTTCCGCGACGGAGCCTGGGTGACGGTGGCAAAGGCCGAGGCGATCGGTCGGATGAAGATCGACCACTTCCCGGCGGTGACCGCCTCGCGCGTGCGCTTGAACATCCTGTCCAGCGCCGATGCCGCGCATATCCGCGAGTTCCAGCTGTTCGACACCGGTAAGGGCGGCACGGCGGTGAAATGAGGTCCGGCCGCGTTCGCGCGGCTGCAACCGTGTCGATACCGGCTGTGCCCGGTACAGCGGCTCCGGATGGCTTCAGGCCAACCGGGGCCGTCGTTGCAATCGGGCTGCGCTATCGGCTCAGGGCGTCTTTGCTTCGGCCGGCTTGATCCATACCGGCTGGACTGCGCCGCTCAGTTGCGGCGCACGCACGCTGTCCAGATCGAATACCACCAGGGTGTTGGCACCGGACTGCTGCCACGACGCCGGCCAGTACAGCGAGCGTTGCGGGCCAAGTTTCCAGTGGCGGCCGAGGTTGCGGTTGCCGGCCCAGGCGAAGCCCTTGCCGAAGGCGCTCATGTCCAGATAGGTGTCGGCCGGTGTACCGACTTCAAGCGTGCCGCGATGGAAGGCGGGGCCTTCGATCGTCCGGGTGGTCCAGCCGCGCAGGCTGTCGGGCGAGCGCATCGGCAGGGGGAATACCTGCCAGCCCTTCACTGCCTGATCCTCGAGCAGCACCGGATCGACCAGGCCGGCGCGGCCATCGGCCATGCGTGGGCCGTAGTTGATGCGGCCGCTGTTCTCCACCAGCAGGTCCAGCGTGTGCTCGCCGGCCGGGATGTCGATCTGCACCGAAACCTGCTTTAGCCGCCGCTGTACCGAACCGACCTGCTTGCGATCTAGATAGACGCGTGCGTAGTCGCGGACCTCGCCCAGGTATAGCTCGCCCTTGCGTGGACCCACGATGCGGGTGCGATAGAGGATGTAGCCGTAGTCCTGGCCGAAGCGCTCCATCGGTTGCGGGTCGTCGCTGGCGATCGGCGCGGGCAGGTTGTCCCATAGCGAGGCCGATTCGTTCAAGCTCGTGGCCGGCAGCGTGGCGAAGGTGATCGGCGCCGGCAGCGGTGGTGGGCGGATACCGGTGACGCTGGTGATGATGTCGCGGAACGTCTGGAACTTCGGCGTCGGCCGGCCGGCTTCGTCCAGCACCGCGTCGTAGTCGTAGCTGGTGGTCTGCGGTGCGTAGTGATCGTTCGGATTGCCCTGGAAATTGGCACCGTTCATGAAGCCGAAGCTGGTGCCGCCGATGAACATGTAGAGGTTCACCGAATAGCCCTGGCGCAGCATCCATTCCAGTTCCTTGGCCTGTTGGCCGGCATCGGTGCTGGCGTGCGGCTTGCCCCAATGGTCGAACCAGCCGGCCCAGTATTCACCCACCATGCGCGGTTGCCCGGGGCGGAACTTGATCAGTTTGTCGAACGCACTCTTGGCCTCGCCCGGGGCGAAATTGACCGTCGCCAAGGTGCCGGGCAGGGTGCCGTTGGCGAGCATGTCGGCGCCATCGGCGGTGAACAACAGGCTGCGGTCGAAGCCCGCGCGGACCAGGCTGTCGCGCACGCTGCGCATGTAGGCGTGGTCGTCGTTGTAGGAGCCGTATTCGTTTTCCACCTGGACCGCGATGATCGGGCCGCCATCGCGGTTGAGCAGCGGCTTGACCTGCTGTGCCAGTGCCTGCACGTAGGCATCGGCGGCCTTGAGGAACCTGGGGTCGCGGCTGCGCACGTGCAGGTGCGGATCGGCGAACAACCAGGCCGGATAGCCGCCGGCCTCCCATTCGGCGCAGGCGTACGGGCCGGGGCGCAGGATCACGTTGAGGCCTTCGGCAGCCGCTGCGCGTACGAAGGCGGCGACATCGTTGTTGCCGCTGAAGTCGAACTGGCCCGGCTGCGGTTCGACCGCGTTCCAGAACACGTAGGTCTCGATGGTGTTGAGGCCTAGCGCGCGCGCCTTTTGCAGGCGGTCCTGCCAGTAGGCGCGGGGAATGCGCTGGAAATGGATGGCGCCGGAAATGATCTGGTAGGGCTGGCCATCGCGGGTGAAGTGCTCGCCGGCAGTGGCGAAGGCCGGCCACGTGGACGATGGCTGGGTAGCTGCAATAGCGGGCAGGGACAGGGCAAGCGCGAGGGAGAGCGTGGACAGGGTTTTGTGGAACATGCGGCTTGCCTCTGTGGAATTGCGTGTACGGTGATGAAAGTCATGCCTGCGGATACGGCGCGCTGGCGGCGCCGCCGCACCTCAGGCGAACGAAGGCGGCAGGTCCTGCTTGGTCGTAGCGAACGCCAGGTTCGGCTTGGGGCCCATCTCGAACTCGAGCGTACCGCCGCCGGCCAGGTCGGCGTGGCGCAGCCAACTGCGCGGGTAGGGCTTGCCGTTCCAGCGCAGCGATTGCACGTAGACGTTCTGCTCGCTGTTGCGGTGGGCCACGACGTGCAGGCGCCGGCCATGGCCGACGTCGAGTTCGGCGCGCTTGAACAGCGGACTGCCGATCACGTAGTGGCCGCTGACCGGATCCACCGGATACAGCCCCAGTGCGCTGAGCACGAACCAGGCGCTCATCTGTCCGCAATCCTCGTTGCCGGACAGGCCGTTGCGGGCATCGTGGTATTGCTCGCGCAGCAGTCGGCGCACCATCGCCTGGGTCTTGTAGGGTTGTCCCGCGTAGGCGTAGAGATAGGCCACGTGGTGGCTGGGTTCGTTGCCGTGCGCGTATTGGCCGACCATGCCATCGATGTCCGGCGGGGCATCGGCCGGCAGTTCGGAGCTGGTGGAGAACAGCTCGTCGAGCTTGGCGACAAAACCGTCGCGCCCGCCGAATAGGTCCATGTAGCCGTACAGGTCGTGCTGGTTGAGGAAGGTGGCCTGCCAGGCGTTGGATTCGGTGAAGTCGCGCCATTTCTTGCTGTGGCCCATCGCGCGCGGATCGAACGGAGTGGCCCAGGCGCCGCCGTCCAGGCGCGGCTGCACGAAGCCGCTTTCGCGGTTGAAGACATGGCGATAGTTGCGTGAGCGTTCGCGCAAGGCGCGGTAGTCGTCCTCGGCGCCAGCCGCACGCGCCAGGTGGGCCACCGCCCAGTCGTCGTAGGCGTATTCGAGCGTGCGGCTCACCGCTTCGTCGACCTGGTCGCAGGGGATGTAGCCACCTTTGCGGTAATAGCTCAGGCCGTGGCTGGTGTCGTCCATCGCGCGCTTTCGATAGGCCGGCCAGGCGGCGGCGTAGTCGATGCCGGTGAATCCCTTGACGTGGGCTTCGGCCAGCACCACGGCCGAGTGGTAGCCGATCATGCAGCCGGTTTCCACGCCTTGCAGCGGCCAGATGCCGACGCCGTCGGGACA
>JAATFS010000162.1 GCA_015655035.1 Lysobacterales bacterium
GAAACCACGGAAAATCCAGGTCGCGGCGACGTTCTATCAGCTGCATCAATGCATCCACCAGCAACCCTGGGTCGCAACAGCGCACCAGGTTTTCGGCATGCACGCGCGAGGTGTATGGCAGCGTCGCGTAAGTGCCCGGACGGATCGCATCGACTGCGGCACGCGCATCGTAGAAATCCAGGCCGGCACCCGGTAACGGTTTGCGGTATTGACTATTCATGGCTGGCGGCACATCACAAGGCGAGCGAAGGGCTGTTGCGCTTCCCTTCTCCCGCACTCGGGAGAAGGTGCCCAAAGGGTGGATGAGGCCATCTCGATCAACCACGCTGATCGATCGGCACGAATACCTGATCCTCAGGACCAGTGTAATTGGCGCTGGGGCGAATGATCTTGCCGTCGATGCGCTGTTCGATCACATGCGCGCTCCAGCCAGCGGTACGCGCAATCACGAACAACGGCGTGAACATCGCCGTCGGCACGCCCATCATGTGATAGCTGACCGCACTGAACCAATCCAGGTTGGGAAACATCTTCTTGATGTCCCACATCACCGTCTCCAGGCGTTCGGCGATGTCGTACATCTTCAGGCTACCCTGCTCTTCCGACAGCGTCCTGGCCACTTGCTTGATCACCTGGTTGCGCGGATCGCTGACGGTGTAGACCGGATGGCCGAAGCCGATCACCACTTCCTTGCGCTCCACCCGCGCCTTGATGTCGGCCTCGGCTTCGTCCGGCGTGTCGTAGCGCTTCTGCACTTCGAACGCGACCTCGTTGGCGCCGCCATGCTTGGGCCCGCGCAATGCGCCGATACCGCCGACGATGGCGCTATACATGTCGCTACCGGTACCGGCGATGACCCGGCTGGCAAACGTGGAAGCGTTGAACTCATGCTCGGCGTACAGGATCAGGCTGGTGTGCATCGCCCGCACCCACGACTCGCGCGGCGCAACACCATGCAACAGATGCAGGAAGTGCCCACCGATCGAATCGTCGTCGGTCTCCACTTCGATACGCTTGCCGTTGTGGCTCCAGTGGTACCAATACAACAGGATCGAGCCCAGCGAGGCTATCAACTTATCGGCGATATCGCGCGCACCGGGATGATTGTGATCGTCCTTCTCCGGCTCGACACAGCCCAGCACCGACACTCCCGTGCGCAGCACGTCCATCGGATGCGTCGAGGGCGGCAACTGTTCCAGCGCCGCCTTCACCGCCGCCGGCACCCCGCGCAGCGAGCGCAGCTTGGCCTTGTAACCACGCAGCTCTGCCGCGCCCGGCAGCTTGCCATGCACCAGCAGATAGGCGATTTCCTCGAACTCGCTGCCCGTGGCCAGATCGAGGATGTCGTAGCCACGGTAATGCAGATCGTTGCCGCTGCGCCCCACCGTACATAGCGCGGTATTGCCCGCAGCGGTACCAGACAGGGCAACGGATTTTTTCGGCTTGAAGCCGGAAGTGGTAGCGGACTCGCTCATGTGATTCCCTCCCGAGGAATACAACGGAAAACCTTTATTTCGTCGCCGCGAATAATGCATCCAAGCGCTGCTCGAACTGGTGATAGCCGATACGCTCGTACAGTTCGTCGCGGGTCTGCATGCTGTCCAGCACGGCCTGCTGGTGACCGTCGCGGCGAATCGCCGCATACACCGCCTCGGCAGCCTTGTTCGCCGCGCGGAAGGCCGACAGCGGGAACAGCTGGATCGCCACCCCCGCATGCGCCAGCTGCGCGCGGGTGAACAACGGGGTCTTGCCGAACTCGGTGATGTTGGCCAGCACCGGCACCTTCACCGCGTCCACGAAGCGGCGATAGGTCTCCAGGTCGTAGGCGGCCTCGGCGAAGATGCCGTCGGCGCCGGCTTCCACGCAGGCAATGGCACGTTCGATCGCCGCGTCCACGCCTTCGCTCTGGATCGCATCGGTACGCGCGACCAGGAAGAACGCCGGATCGGTCTTGGCATCGGCCGCCGCCTTGACCCGATCGGCCATCTCCGCCTGCGTCACTATCTCCTTGCCCGGCCGATGACCACAGCGCTTGGCACCGACCTGGTCCTCGATATGGCAACCGGCCGCACCGGCCTTGATCAGCGATTTGACGGTGCGCTCGATGTTGAACGCACTAGGGCCAAAGCCGGTATCGATATCCACCAATAGCGGCAACTCGCACACGTCGGTGATCCGGCGCACGTCGATCAACACGTCCTCCAGCGTGTTGATGCCCAGGTCGGGCAAACCGAGCGAACCGGCCGCCACCCCGCCACCGGACAGGTAGATCGCGCGATAGCCGGCACGTTGCGCCAGCAGCGCATGGTTGGCATTGATCGCACCGATCACCTGCAGGGGCGATTCGGCGGCCAGGGCGGCGCGGAAACCGGCGCCGGCAGAGGAAATAGGCATGGTCAGGCTCCAGATGAGCGCGGCGCCCGCTTGTCGGCAGGGCATTCCGCAACGGCGCTCAATGTGTCACCCTTAAACCAGTTGATCAATCTTGATCACATCAATCAACCTATCGATGACACCCACTCACGACAACGACCTGATACCCGCCGCTGAAGCCTGCGCCCTGCTTGGCATCAGCACCGCCACGCTGTACGCCTATGTCAGCCGGGGACTGCTGGTCTCGCGACCCGGCGCCGACCATCGCAGCCGGGTCTATCTACGGCGCGAGGTGGAGCGGCTGGCCCAGCGCAAGCGGGTCGGTCGCGGCGCCGCCCGTGGCGCGGCGCAGAGCCTGGATCGCGGCCTGCCCGTCATGGAAACGCGGATCTCGCTGATCCGACCGGACTCCCCCTACTACCGGGGCCAATCGGCAGTGGCCGCCGTCCGCGCCGGCGCCTGCCTGGAAGACATCGCGCGACTGCTCTGGGACAGCGAGGATCAGGATCCGTTCCTGGCCGCCGTCCCGACGCCGTGGCCCGCACGCGTGGCGCCGATCGCCAGCGACGCTTCGCTACCTCCATTGGAGCGCGCCATGGCCTGCATCCCGCTGCTGGCTCTGGACGTGCGCCACTCGTTCAATTCGGCGCTACCGGTACGCCGCGAAATCGCCGCGATGCTGCTGCGCCAGAACGCCGCGCTACTGGTCGCCACCCAGCCCGACACCCGCCCGGTTCATCGGCTACTGGCCGAAACATGGTGCCCCGGCGACGCCGACTTCGCCGAACTCGTACGCGCCGCACTGGTGCTGTGCGCCGATCACGAACTCAACGTCTCCGCATTCGCCGCCCGCGTGGTCGCATCCACTGGCGCACACCTGCATGCCACCGTCTGCGCCGGACTGGCCGCGCTATCCGGCCCCCGCCACGGCGGCGCCACCGCACGCGCCTATGCGTTGCTGTGCGACGCCCGGGATGCCGACTCCACCGCCGCCTTCATCGCCGAACGATGGCAGCGCGGCGACGACCTCCCCGGCTTCCACCACCTGCTCTACCCCGACGGCGACCCACGCGCCGCGCAGATGCTGTGCATGCTGCGCGAACGCTGCGGCGACAGCGCCCAGATGCAACACGTAGAACGCGTGATCAAGGCCGCCGAGGAAAGCAGCGGCCAGCCCCCCAACATCGACGGCATGCTTGCCGCGACCTGCTTCGTACACGACCTCCCCGCCACGCCGGCGCTGGTACTGTTCGCCACCGGCCGCCTTGCCGGATGGCTCGCACACGCGCTCGAGCAACAGGCCCTTGGCAAGCTGATCCGCCCGCGCGCCCATTACACCGGCCTGGCGCCGGGAGAGGCCGAGATCGAAGCATGAGTTCGACGTCCTGCGAGCGGGATGAAGCCCCAATAAAAGCCCCCGCGTGCGGGTGTTACATCAATTGCCGCAGCCAATGCGCGGACAGACATGCCACGCGGGAGGTCGGCAGCACGATTCAATGGATATCGAATCACGACTAAGAGCAGTTGGCGCCTCGGACCAAGCAGAGGCGCTAACGCTTTTCTGCCCAACGGGATGCTTGCAGTAGGGCCAAGCAACCTGGATAGCGTGCTCGCTTTTTTGATGCCGTAATGGACGAAAACAAATTCCATACAACGAAAAAGCCACCCTGCAGGGTGGCCTTCGTTGTCGCGTGGTGGGCGGTACAAGGTTCGAACTTGTGACCCTTGCCGTGTGAAGGCAATGCTCTACCGCTGAGCTAACCGCCCGTGTCGCGAGCCGCACATTATAGGGAATCCGCAGCGGCCGTCAACGCTTTCGAGATTCGGAAATCGGACGGCGCCAGCCTGCCGGGATCCGGGCCCAACCATCGCAGCAACGGTGCTTGGTCGCCGTCGTTTCCGGACCATTCCGATCCTGGCTCTACATCGTCTGCGTCGGCTTGTCGGAATTCAGCAGCCCGGCCAGCAGGGTCTCGATCCGGTGGCGAACCGCATCGCCTTCGTTGCCGTCGGCGAACTGGATACCGACCCCCGCCGCGCGATTGCCCTGGGCACCGGCCGGGGTGGTCCAGGCCACCTTGCCGACCACTGGCAGGCGTTCGCTGGAATCGGGCAGTGTCAGCAGCAAGAACACCTCGTCGCCGAGGAAGTAGCGCTTGGGCGTCGCCACGAAGATGCCGCCGCTTTTCAGGAACGGCATGTAGGCCGCATACAGCGCCGCCTTGTCCTTGACCGCCAGCGACAGGATTCCCTGCCGTGCACTCGTTGCGTTCATCGAGCCCCGCCCTTGCGTGCCGCGCGATCCCCTTCGCGCCAGGCCATCAACAGTTCCGCGACCACCAGATCGGCACGGACGGTGGTACGCAGCAGGTCGCGGGTGAGGTTGGCGGCGTCGAACCAGTTCGCCAGCCGGTGCACCCTCACCGGATCGGTGGTGCCGGCCGATGCCTGTGCCAACACCAGATCGGCTGCGTGGCGCAGGCGCTGATCGGCCTGGTCGTCGCCGGTCCAGCGTTGCGCGGTCTCCACCGCACCGGCGCGGCCAGTGGCCACCTGTTCCAGGTCGTTGGCGACCGCGCGCCGCAACGCCAGCCCCTCTTCGCGCAACCAGCGCTCGGCCAGGCCGGGGTGACCGCGCGCCGCCGTCAGCGCTTCCTCGGCCACGCTTTCGGAAAAACCCTTCGACAACAACCACGCCAGCGCTTCTTGCGCCGGCGGCAACTTGAATTCCAGGCGCTGGCAGCGGCTGCGGATCGTGGCTGGCAGCCGCGCCGGCTGCGCACTGATCAACCATAGATAGCGTCCTGGCGCAGGCTCTTCCAGCGTCTTCAACAGCGCATTGCAGGCCGAACGATTGATCGAATCGGCAGGATCGATGATCACCACCTGCGCGACACCGTACTGTGGGGTCAGCGAGAGCTTCTGCGAGACATCGCGCACCTGCTCGATGATGATCTCGGTGCGCAGCTTGTCGCCGGTGCGGTTGGGAATGAATGACACCAGTTGCAGGTCCGGATGGGTTCCGGCGGCGATCAACTGGCGCGAACGCTGCTGCGCCACTGGATCCGGCGCCCGGCCGAGTACGTGTTCGGCCAGCTTCAACGCCACCGCGCGCTTGCCCAGCCCGGCCGGCCCGCAGATCAGCAACCCATGGCCCAGGCGACCGGCGTCGAGCGCGGCCACGGTCTGGTCATAAGCCCGCTGCTGCCAGGGCGAGAACAGCTCGCTCATGCCATGGTCCTCTCGATGAATGCCGCCACGGCCAACGCCACGGCCTGGGCCACTGCGACCGGCGGCTGCCCGGCATCGATCACGCGAAAGCGCTCCGGATAGGCCAGCGCCCGCGCGCGGAATCCCGAACGCACACGCTCGAAGAATTCGTCATGCTCGCGCTCGATCCGATCCGGCTGCGGGTCGCGACCGCGAATACGGTCGCGGCCGACTCGCACGTCCAGATCCAACAACAGCGTCAGCCCGGGCGTCAGCCCCACCGCGCGGCGCTCCAGCTCGGCGATCCAGGCCGGGTCCAGACCGCGTCCCTCGCCTTGGTAGGCATAGCTGGAATCGGTGAAGCGGTCGCTGACCACGAACGCCCCGCGCTGCAACGCCGGCAGGATCAACTCGGACACATGCTGCGCGCGTGCGGCGAACACCAGCAGCAGCTCCGCTTCCGGCGCCATGGGTTCGGCGGGCTGCGCCTTGGCGGTATCGAGCAGCAACTCGCGGATACGCTCGGCCAGCGGTGTACCGCCCGGCTCGCGGGTAAGCACGACCTCCTGCCCGTGGGCCAGCAGCGATTCGCGAATAGCATTGATCGCGGTGGTCTTGCCCGCACCCTCGCCGCCTTCCAGGCTGATGAAGCGCGGATGCTGTTGCAGTGCGTGGTTCATGGCGTCACCGCCTCGGCCGCAATCTGGCGCCGCCGTTGCAGATAGCGCGCCACCGCAGCGGTGTGCTCGGCGTAACTGTCGGAGAACACATGCGCGCCGGTACCGTCGCCCACCGCCACGAAGTACAACGCATCGCCCGGCGCGGGCCGTACCGCCGCTTGCAGCGAGTCGCGCCCCGGCATCGCGATCGGGGTTGGCGTCAGGCCGGTGCGGGTATAAGTGTTGTAGGGCGTATCGGTCACCAGGTCACGCTTGCGGATATTGCCATCATAATTGCTGCCGATGCCGTAGATCACCGACGGATCGGTCTGCAGTTTCATGCCGAGCTTGAGCCGGCGCGAGAACACCCCGGCGATCCGTGGACGTTCTGACGGCAACGCGGTCTCCTTCTCGATGATGGAGGCCAGGATCAACGCCTGCTCGGGCGATTCCAGTGGAACGTCGTCCGCGCGCTCCGCCCAGGCGAGTGCCAGCGCCTGCTCCATCGCCGCATGGGCGCGCTTGAGCACCTCCAGATCGCTGTCGTTGCGCTGGTAGAGATAGGTTTCCGGCAGGAAGCGTCCTTCCGGGTGCTGGCCGGGGAAGCCCAGCCGCGCCATCAACGCTGCATCGTCGAGTCCTTGCGACTCATGCCGCAGCAGCGGCGCAGCCTCCAGCGCGGCACGCACCTGGCGGATGTTCCAGCCTTCCACCAGCGTGAAGCGATGCTGGATCACCCGGCCCTGGCGCATCCGCAACAGCAACTCTCGCGGCGACAACGCCGGAGCCAGCGCGTACTCGCCCACCTTCAGCTTGCCGGCGGCATCCACCTGGCGCGCCAGCAGCTGCCATTCGAGATCCCATCCGGCATCGACACCGGCCCGGCGCAGCTTGCCCAGCACCGTCCTCAACGAGTCGCCCGGGGCGATCACCATGCTTGGCTGTGCAGCAGTGACCGGCGCAGCGGCGAAACGGTCGTAATGCCGCCACAGCCAGCCGGCGACCCCCGCTGCCAGCACGGCCAGGACCACTACTCCGCCCAATACGGCGAGACATCCGCGTTTACCACCAGCCGCCACAGCCACCTCGGTCAAGATTCCAGCGCCGCGCAGGATACCGCGCGCGGGCGACCGGCCGTTAGGACGAGCCGCGCCGGATCGCCGCGCTACCCTCGGAAAGGCTTATGCCGGATCCAGCGCGCGCAACACCCCGCGCGCCTTGGCACGGGTTTCGTCGAGCTCGCGCTCGGGCACCGAATCGACCACGATGCCGGCACCGGTACGAAAGCGCACGCATCGGCCCTGGATCTCCGCAGTCCGGATCAGGATGTTCAGGTCCATGTCGCCATCGCGGTTGAGCCAACCGAACGCGCCGGTATAAGCCCCGCGCGGCGTCCGCTCGAGTTCGGCGATGATCTGCATGCAACGGACCTTCGGACACCCGGTGATGGTGCCGCCGGGAAACACTGCGGCGATCACCTCGCCGGGCGTGACGCCCTCGCGAAGCCGGCCACGCACGTTGCTGACGATATGGTGCACGTGCGCATAACTCTCCACGCTCATCAGCTCGTCCACTTCGACCGTGCCCGCCGCGCACACCCGGCCCAAATCGTTGCGCTCCAGGTCGATCAGCATCACGTGCTCGGCGCGCTCCTTGGGATGACCGACCAGCTCGCGGATGCGCGCGGCATCGTCGTCGTCGGCGAAGCGCGGCCGGGTACCTGCGATCGGGCGGGTCTGGACCATCTCGCCCTGCACCGACACCAGCCGTTCCGGCGAGGAACTGGCCACCGCACGCCCCTCCGCCACGAACAGCCCGGAGAATGGCGCCGGGTTCGCCTCTCTCAAGCGCAGATGCAACGCGGCCGGATCGGGCGCCTGCGCGAATTCGGCCTGCCAGGCGCGCGAGATATTGGCCTGGAACACGTCGCCGGCACGCAGGTAGTCCAGCACCTTCGATACCCCCGTGGTGAATTGCTCGGGCGCGTCCTCGACCACGCGCTGAGGCGCGACCCAGGCCGGCAACGCAGGCAGCATTTCAGCGGCCGCCAGGTCGTCCCGCAAGCGTTCCAGCAGGTCCTGCCGCCCGTTTTCGGCGATCGCCACGCAGCGGCCATCACGGCGATCGCGCAGCACCGCCGCCGGACAGCGCACTGCCAGCGCCAGCGGAGCGCCATCGGCGCGGCGCGGCAGCTGCAGGATCGGCTCGACCTGGCCAGCCAGCTCGTAGTCCAGCAGCAACGCCCAGCCGCCACGGAACGGCAACTCGCTTGCAGCGCGCGTCAGGCGCTCTGCCTTCCAGGCCGCATCGAGCACCGACAGGAACGCGCCCGCCACGATCGCGCCGTGCTGGTCGCGGGTATGGCCGTCGGCATCCAGCCGCAGCAGACCCCCGTCGGCGACCAGCAGCATGTCCCAGCGGCCATGCTCAGTTCCAGACGCACTGGACTCGAACAGCGCCGGATAGCGCGACGGTGCCGACCGGTGCAGCGACAGCAGGTCGAGATCCGCACGTAACGGGAGGGAAAGCGTCATCGGCCGGGCTTGAATGTGGGAAGGAAGAGGCGGAAGGCATGCCACTGGCTAAGGCTTTCCCGATCAGGGACACGCTGCGCCAAGCATCAAGCCATGACGGGGTCCTGCGGAGGTATCTGCGCACCGCCGGCAGCGAACGCGTTGCCGGGCATTGCCAGGATTGACGCTCGCCTCCGCGCCCCTTCCCCGCCGGGAAAGAGGCGCGGAGGCCCGACTCAGAGGCGCTTGAACA
>JAATFS010000034.1 GCA_015655035.1 Lysobacterales bacterium
AAAGGGGGCGCGGCGACAGCCGCGGGGATTTTTCCGCCTGGCGGGCGGGAAAGCGGCGGAGCCGGCCGGTAAGCCGGGTTCTGTCGTGGACAGTCATTCGTCTAGGCGCCGCGTCACCGCGGCGCTCGAGCAACCTACCCGGATCCAGCGCGGGCCACGCCAATGGATCCCTATTTGGTCTTGCTCCAGGTGGGGTTTGCCGTGCCGGTCCGTTACCGGACTCGCGGTGCGCTCTTACCGCACCATTTCACCCTTACCGGCCCCCGAGGGGACGTAGGCGGTATCTTTCTGTTGCACTTTCCGTCGGCTTGCGCCGCCCAGGCGTTACCTGGCACCTTGCCCTGTGGAGCCCGGACTTTCCTCGGCATCCTTGCGGATGACGCGACTGTCTGGCCGACTCCGCCGCGCGCATTGTCCCACAGATGCGACATCCAGGCGCATCCACATGCACACCGCAGGCGGTTCCGGCCGCGCATACTCCGGCCATGCGCGCCATGCTGCTACGCCATCAAGGCCACCCGCTGGAAGCGGCCACGCTGCCCGATCCGGCGCCTGGTCCCGGTGAAGTATTGATCCGCGTGGGCGCCTGCGGGGTGTGCCGCACCGATCTTCACGTGGTCGATGGCGACCTGAGCTCGCCCACGCTGCCCCTGGTCCCGGGCCATGAGATCGTCGGCCGCGTCCTGGCCCTCGGCGATGGCGTCGATTCACTGAAGGTCGGCCAGCGGGTCGGGGTCGGCTGGCTCGGGCATACCTGCCAACAGTGCGAGTACTGCGCCGACGGCCGGGAGAACCTCTGCGACCATCCCGGCTTCACCGGCTACACCCGCAACGGTGGCTTCGCCGAGCTGGCACTGGCCGAGGCCCGCTTCACCTACCCCCTGCCGGACACCGGCGACGATGCCGAGGTCGCTCCGTTGCTATGCGCCGGACTGATCGGCTGGCGCTCGCTGGTGATGGCCGGCGCCGGCCACCGGCTGGGCATCTACGGCTTCGGCGCCGCCGGCCACCTGATCCTCCAGGTCGCGCGCTGGCAAGGCCGCGAAGTGCATGCCTTCACCCGCGCGCACGACCATGCTGCGCAGGCACTCGCGCTATCGCTGGGCGCCACTTCGGTCGGCGCTTCCGACCAGCCTTCGCCGGTGCCGCTGGACGCGGCCCTGATCTTCGCACCGGTGGGCGAGCTGGTACCGGTGGCACTGCGTTCGGTACGCAAGGGCGGCCGGGTGGTGTGTGCCGGCATCCACATGAGCGATATCCCCAGCTTCCCCTACCGCTGGCTATGGGAGGAACGGCAATTGCTCTCGGTGGCGAACCTGACCCGCCAGGACGCGCATGACTTTCTGGCACGCGTGCCGACGATGGGTCTGCACGCGCAGGTTACCCGCTATCCATTGGCCCACGCCAACCAGGCCCTGTCGGATCTGCGTGACGGTCGATTGATTGGCGCAGCGGTGCTGATACCGTAAATCGTCCACGATCCGGATCCGCAGCGCAGCGCGCGGCAACATTGGCCGATCAACCGCCGTAAAGCGCCTTGCGCGAGGCGCCGGTGATCTCCGCCGCCAGCTTGGCGGCGGTCGACGGCGGCAGGTGATCGGTGAGCTTGGCGTAGACCCTGCGGCCTTCGGCCAGCTGCGCATCAGCATCGTCGCCCGCGCCCTGCACCATCACCACGAATTCGCCACGGCGCTGGTTGGGATCGGCGTCCACCTGGGCCTGCAGCTCGGCCAGGGTGCCATCGAGCACTGTCTCGAACAGCTTGGTCAGCTCCCGCGCCAGCACCGCGTGGCGCTCGTCGCCGAAGGCGCCGCGCAGGTCCACCAGCGACTCAGCGATGCGATGCGAAGACTCGTAGAACACCAGGGTGCGCGGCTCGCCGGCCAGCCGCGACAATCGCTCGCGCCGGGCCGAGGCCTTGGCCGGCAGGAAACCCTCGAAACTGAAACGGTCGCTGGGCAGGCCAGCCACGCTCAGCGCGGCGATCGCCGCACACGCGCCGGGCACTGGCGAGACCCGCACGCCGGCCTCGCGCGCGGCGCGTACCAGGCGGAACCCCGGGTCGCTGACCAGCGGAGTGCCGGCATCGCTGATCAACGCCAGCGACTCGCCAGCGAGTAGCCGGCCCACGATCCGCTGCGCCAACGCCTCCTCGTTGTGGTCGTGCAAGGCCACCAGCGGGCGCTCGATGCCGAAGTGCGACAGCAATTGCTTGCTGTGCCGGGTGTCCTCGGCACAAATCGCATCCACCCCGCGCAACACCTCCTGGGCGCGTGACGACAGATCGGCGAGATTGCCGATGGGGGTGGCAACGACGTGCAGGGTTCCAGGGGAGGTCATCAGCGGGCATTCCGGGGTCAAGGGTAGAATCGTAGCGTCTTCATCGACTCGCCTGGGGCGGGCCCTGCCGAATGGATCTGAAATGAACAAGCGTTTCGCACGGATTACCGCACTGTCCCTGGCCGCGATGCTGGCCGCCGGTTGCGCCACCAGCAGCGTCACGCAGACGGCCTCGCCCGCGCAGGCCGCTGCCTGGGCCCTGCTGGAACAGGGCAAGCCGCGCGAGGCAGCGCAGCAACTGGAAGACGCCGCCACTGGCGCCAGCGGTGCCCAGCGCAGCCGGCTGCTGGCCGGTGCCGCGTTCGCCTGGAACGAGGCCGGCGATGCCGCGCGTGCGCGGACCCTGGCCGCCGGGGTCAATGCCCGGCATCTCTCCGGCGAGGACAAGGCGCGCTTCGCCCTGCTCAACGGCGAATGGGCGGTGGCCGACAAGCAGGCCGCGCCAGCGCTGCAATGGCTGGGCGACGCGCCGCAGGCGCTGCCGCAGGCACTGCAGCCGCGCTGGCAACTGGCACGTGCAGCAGCATTGGAGGCCACCGGCGACGCGTTCGCCGCCGCCGCCGCGCGCGCCCAGGCCGACATCGGCCTGAGCGACGCCGCGCGCAGCGACAACCAGCGCGCGATCGCGCGGCTGCTGGCCTCGCTGGACGACCCCACCCTGAGCAGCCGCACCGCCGCGCTGCCGGCCGGCGACCCGCTGTACAACTTCGCCGGCCGCGCACTGATCAGCCGCGGCCAGCCATTGCCGCGCCCGTTCGAGCGCGCCGGGCAAGCGGGCATCGACACCAGCCAGCGCCCGCCCGCCGACCGCGATGGCTATCGCCCGCCGGTGAAGCTGGCGGTGCTGCTGCCGCTGACCGGCAACCTGGCCACCGCCGCCGCACCGGTGCGCGACGGCCTGCTGGCCGCCTACTACGCCGAGACCCGGCGCCGCCCGGACATCCAGTTCATCGATACCGCCGGCACCGCGATCGGCGCCAATGCCGCCTACGACAAGGCGGTGGCCGCCGGTGCCGACTTCGTGGTCGGGCCGCTGGGCCGCGACGAGGTCAGCGCCTTGTTCGCGCGCCAGGCATTGAGCGTGCCCATGCTGGCATTGAACCGCCCGATCGACGCCAGGACGCCTCCCTCGGGTAGTGCCGCGTTCTCGCTGGCACCCGAGGACGACGGCATCATCGCCGCCGAATACCTGCTCGCGCGCGAGCGCCGCAACGTACTGCTGATCGGCACGGGCGACGACACCGGCAAGCGTGCGACGGCGGCTTTCCGCGAACGTTTCACCGAACGCGGCGGCAGCGTGGCCGGCAGCATCAGCGTGGCCGACGCCCCCGGCGACATCGCCGCGCAACTACGCAACTACGGCACCGCCGATGCGGTGTTCCTGGCCGTGCGCGGCGGCACCGCGCGGGCGCTGGCGCCGCAATTGGCGCTGGCCGGATTCGCCGCCAAGAGCCGGGTCGGCACCTCGCAACTGGTGAGTGGCACCGGCAAGCCCGAAGACGATCTGCTGCTGGACGGCATCGTCTACCCGAGCGAGACCTGGAGCGCCACCGGCGTGGCCGGACTGCCCTCCGCGTCGCAGGTGGCCGGGATGCTGCCCAGCGCGCGCGGGCCGGCCTCGCGCCTGTTCGCGTTCGGCTTCGATGCGTGGAAGATCAGCGCCTATCTGGAAAAACTCGCCTCCGGCAACGAAGGCGGCCTGCGTGGCGCCACCGGCACCCTGCATCTGGACGGCTTCGGCAACGTGCTGCGCACGCCGGCATGGTCCACCTTCAGTGGCGGCCACCCGATGCCGATCGCCGACAACCGTTGACCCCATGAGCAGCGACCGGCGCGCACGCGGCGCGGCCATCGAGGCGGCGGCACGCCGCCACCTGGAGCGGGCCGGCCTGACCCCATTGGCCGCCAACGCGCAGTTCCGTGGCGGCGAACTCGATCTGGTGATGCGTGAACCCGGCGCGAGCGGCATGGCCACCGTGGTGTTCGTGGAGGTGCGCTACCGCCGCGACGACCGCCATGGCGGCGGCGCGGCCTCGGTCGATCTGCGCAAGCGCCGCAAGCTGGTGGTGGCCGCGCAGCTGTTCCTGGCGGCACACCCCGCGCTGGCACAGGCGTCGTGCCGCTTCGACGTGGTCGAGGCAAGCGGCGAGCCACCGGCGCTGAACTGGATCAAGGATGCGTTCCGTCTCGACGATTGCTGAACCGCCCTTCTTCGACGCCCCCACCCAGCCGCCGCGCGGCCGCATGTCCGCACCGCCGCCCGCCGTAACCGAATGCCTACCATGACTGTTCCGCTTCCCTCCCCTTTCGTGCAACAGCTGTCCGCGCTTCTCGGCCCGCAAGGCTGGCTGAGCGACGCTGCCAGCCGGCGCCACTACGGCGAGGACGACTCGCGGCGCTGGGCCCTGGCCGATGCGGTTGCGTTGCCGCGCGACGTCGACGATGTGGTGGCGATCGTGCAAGCCTGTCGCGCGCATGGCGTGCCGCTGGTGGCGCGCGGTGCCGGCACCGGCACCGCCGCCGCTGCAGTGCCGTTCGGCGGCGGCGTGGTGATGGCGATGACCCGGATGAACCGCATCCTGGCCTTACGTCCGGCTGACCGCTGCGCCGTGGTCCAGCCCGGCGTGCTCAATGGCGAATTGCAGCAGGCGCTGATGCCACACGGCCTGTTCTGGCCCCCGGATCCGACCAGCGCGGATATTTGCAGCATCGGCGGCAATCTGGCCTGCAATGCCGGCGGCCCGCGCGCGGTCAAGTACGGTGCCACCCGCGACAACGTACTCGGGCTGGTCGCAGTCACCGGTACCGGCGAGGTGATCCGCTGCGGCGGTGCCTATACCAAGGATGCCACCGGCTACGACCTCACCCATCTGCTGGTCGGCAGCGAAGGCACGCTGGCGATCATCGTCGAGGCCACGCTGAAGCTGTCGCCGCGCCCGCTGGCGCAGGCGGGGCTACGCGCGTTCTATCGCGATGCGACCAGCGCGGCGGCCGCAGTGTCGCGGATCATGGCGCAACCCACCACCCCGACGATGCTGGAGTTCATGGATCGCAATGCGATCGCGCTGCTGCGCCGCAACGGCACCGACGTGCCGGAGGCCGGGGCGATGCTGCTGATCGAAGCCGACGGCAGTCACGACACCTTGCCGTACGCACTGGAAGCGCTGGCCGCGGCAGCCGAAGGCGACGGCCTGCTGTCGCTGGACGTAGCCGCCGACGGCAGCGCGCGCGACCGGTTGTGGGCCGCGCGCAAGGCGTTGTCGCCAGCGCTGCGCACGATCAAGCCGGGCAAGATCAACGAAGACGTGGTGGTGCCGGTATCGCGCATCCCCGAGCTGGTCGCGGGCGTGGAAGTGCTGGCCACGGAATTCGATCTACCGATCGTTGCGTTCGGACATGCCGGCAATGGCAATCTGCACGTCAACATCATGTACCAGCCCGACGACGCCTCCGAACACGCGCGTGCGCATGCGGCATTGCCGCGGTTGTTCGCGCTGGTGCTGGCGCTGGAAGGCACCTTGTCGGGCGAGCACGGCATTGGCGTGGCCAAGCGCGATTTCATGGCGCAGGCATTCAGCGCGCCAACGCTGGCGGCAATGCGCGCGATCAAGGCGGCGCTCGATCCGGACGGCATCCTCAACCCCGGCAAGGTACTGCCGGACCTGTAGCGACAGTCAGCAGCGGCGCGTTGCGGCGCCGCCTGCGCGGCCCCCTCAGTCGAGTGCCCGGCCCTGGCGCCAATAGCCCATGAACGTGATCGCGCGCTTGTCGATTCCGCGCTCGCCGAGCAGGTGACGGCGAATGCGCAGCACCGCCCCAGCCTCCCCGGCAATCCAGGCATAGAAGCCACCGCCGTCGGCAGCGGCCTGTTCCCACAGGATGTCGCGATCCACATCCACCGTTGCCGGCTCCTGCCGCGCACCGTCGCCATGGCCGGCGCCGCCGAGATCGCACTCGCGCAGCGCCTGCAACAACTGCTCGCCGTGGCCATCGTGGCTGCCAGCACGCGGCAACCACTGCACATCGCGCAGCGCACCTGGATGCAATGCCGGATACGCGACGTCCGCGGCCAGGGGAATCTCGATCAACGCACTGACCCGGGGCGGATTGGCCAGTGCGGCCACGCGCTCCAGGATGGCCGCCGCCGCGGGCAGCGCGGTCTCGTCGGCAACGATCAGCACATGCCGGGCGCTGGCGGGAGGATGCCATTCGCA
>JAATFS010000453.1 GCA_015655035.1 Lysobacterales bacterium
CTGCGGCTGCTGACGATCCTGATGCGCGAATCGCCGCGCGTGGTGACCCGGCAGGAGATCGAGCGCGAGATATGGGGTAACGGCCTGCCGGATTCGGATACCTTGCGCAGCCATCTGTACAACCTGCGCAAGATCATCGACAAGCCGTTCGATCGGCCGCTGTTGCATACAGTGCAAAGTGCGGGCTACCGGATCGCCGACATCGCCCAGCCGATGACGTGACATTGCAGACCGGTTACCTGTTCGGGTAACCGGTTTTTCTTTGTGCGGCGTCAAGCCGCTTTTCGATAACCGTCGGTCCGGCCGCATGCGGGAGCCCAGCTCGGGTCTCCATCATCGGTGCGATTTTCTGGATGTCCGCAATGCCCTATGGGCTCTCGCGAAAAATCCGCATTGCCTTCATCCTGCAGACGCTGTTGGCGAGCTTGGCGGTGTTGCTATGCGCCTATCTGGTGATGATGGCGGTCAAGTACAGCCTGGTGCACACCGTGCTGGAGGACGAGGCCAGTTATTTCTGGGGGCGGTATGCCGCCTCGCCCGCGCAGCAACCGCCCAATACCCGCAACATTCGCGGCTATCTGGTGCCTGCCGGGCGGGCTCCGTTGTCGTTGCCGGCTTCGCTGCGGTCGCTTGACGCTGGCTTCCACGAACTCGATGCGCAAGGGCAGTTCGTCTATGTCGATCAGCGGCCGCAGGGGCGCCTGTACCTGGTGTTTCTGCGCTCGCAGGCCGAGCGCCTGGCGTTGTGGTTCGGGCTGCTGCCGATGCTGCTGATCCTGCTGGCGATCTATGCCGCATCGTGGCTGAGCTACCGCATTTCCACGCGACTGGTGTCTTCGGTGAAGTGGCTGGCGAGACGGGTGGCGTACTGGGACCCGCTGCATCCGGATGCCGGCGACCTGGCGCCGGAGCAACTGCCGGCGGACCTGCAAGGCGAGCCCCGCCAGCTCGCCTCCGCGCTGCATACGCTGGCGCGTCGCGTCGGCGAGCACGTGACGCGCGAGCGCAATTTCACCCGCGATGCCAGCCACGAGCTGCGTACGCCGTTGACGGTGATCCGCGTTGCCAGCGACATGGCCATGGCCGAGGTGGACCTGCCCCCCCGTGTGGAGCGCAGCCTCAAGCGCATCCAGCGCGCCGGGCGCGACATGGAAACGGTGATCGACGCCTTCCTGATCCTTGCTCGCGAGATCGACGTGGCACCGCAGAGCGAGCTTTTCGATGCTGCCGAGATGGCCGAAGAGGAAGCCGATAGCGCGCGCGAGTGGTTGGGTGAAAAGCCGGTGTCGTTGCAGGTCAGGTCCAGCGGCAAGCTGCAATTGTTCGCGCCGCCGAGGGTGTTGCGGGTGGTGTTGAGAAACCTGCTGCGCAATGCCTGCTCCTATACCGATGAAGGCAGCATCGAAGTGGAGGTGGCGGGCGATCGCATGGTGGTACGTGACACCGGTATCGGCATGTCCGAGGAGGCGCGCGCGCGCGCGTTCGAGCCGTTCTTCCGCGCCGAGGCCGACCGCCCGCAGGGCACCGGCCTGGGTTTGTCGATCGTGCGCCGGCTATGCGACCGTTTCGGCTGGCGGATCGAGTTGGAGAGCCGGCCTGGCTGGGGCACGTCGGTGGCGATCGTATTCGGCTGAACCCGGAGGGCGAGGCGGCAACGTCGCCCGCACGGCCGCAGGCGTGTTGCCCGTCACTCGCGCTCCAGCTCCGGGGCCACGCGCTCGCGCCATAGCGCATAGCCGGCCGGGGTCATGTGCAGCCGGTCGTCGCCGAACAATTCCGGGCGCGGCTGGCCGGCGGCATCGAGCATCGCCGCATGCACATCGATGAAGTCCACTCGCGGCAACCGGGCGGCCGCGGTGCGGATCAGCGCGTTGGCCTGCACCACCTGTGGCAGCAAGTGCGCGCGCGCGGGACTGGGCTTGATCGACAGGTAGGCAATACGGGTGCCGGGCAGGTCGCGGCGCACGCGCTGGACAAAGGCGATGAAGTCGTCGCGGACCTGGACAGGGCTACGCCCGCTTTCGAGGTCGTTGTCGCCGGCGTAGAACACGATCAGCCGCGGTGCGTACGGCACCACGATGCGGTCGGCGTACCAGGTGCTGTCGCGGATCTGCGAGCCGCCGAAGCCCCGGTTGATCACCGGCTTGCCCGGGAAGTCGCTGGACAGGCTCTGCCAGAAACGGATCGAGGAACTGCCGACGAACAGGATCCCGTGCCGTGGCGGCGGCTGAGCGGCGTCGGCGGCCGCAAACGCACGCATGTCGTTCTCCCAGGCGGCGCTGGAGACCTGGGCCGGGATCTGCGGGAGCGCGGCGGCGTGCAACGGCGATACCGACAGTACGAGCGAAAACAGCAGCGGACGGAACAGGGCAAGAAGCATCGGGAATCCGGTTGCAGTGGAGCCGGATCGCATGGTGCGACAGCGGCGCGGCCACGGCAAATCCGGCGGCGGCGACCGCCACCAGGGGCAGTGGATGGGCAGGTTGTGGCAAAATGACGCATTACCTTCCCCGTGATGCCCCATGCCCGGTTTCCGCCGCCAGATGTGCCTGCGCGTTTGCATCGTCTGTGTGGACTGATCGCGATGGCTGACCAGTTCGGACACTTGCCGCGCGGTCCACGGCGCATGTTCCAGGCCGCCGTGTGGTCCTACCAGGGCTTGCGTGCCGCCTGGCTGCACGAGTCCTCGTTCCGGCTGGAGGTCGTGCTGACGCTGGTACTCGCCCCGCTGGGCCTGTGGCTGGGCGGTAGTGCGGTCGAGCGCGTGCTGCTGGTCGGCTCGCTGCTGCTGGTGATGGCGGCGGAACTGCTGAACTCGGCGATCGAGGCGGTGATCGAGCGCTATGGCCCGGAGCACCACGAACTTGCCGGCCGCGCCAAGGACATGGGATCGGCGGCGGTATTCGTGTTGCTGGTCAATGTCGCGGTGAGCTGGGGCCTGATCCTGCTGCCGCAACTGTTCTGAACGGATTCATCCCTTTTTTCCATCTTTCTCAATATTTTCCGAGGTTTGCATGTTGCTCGAACTCCTGTCCGATCCGAATGTCTGGCTGACGCTGTTTACACTCAGTGCGCTGGAAATCGTGCTTGGGATCGACAATCTGGTGTTCATCTCGATTGCGGTGAGCAAGCTGCCGGAAACCCAGCGGCCGTTCGCGCGTCGCCTGGGCATCGCGGTCGCTTGCATCACGCGGATCGCGCTGCTGGTGTCGCTGGCGTATCTGGCGCACATGCAATCTGATCTGTTCACCGTGGCAGGCATGGGCATCTCCATCCGCGACCTGGTGCTGATCATCGGCGGTATCTTCCTGCTGGTGAAGGGCGCGATGGAAATCCGCGAAATGATCACCGGCGGCGAAGACCACGATCCGACCACGGCCAAGGCCTCGGGCGTGTTCGGCCTGGTGATCGCGCAGATCGCGGTCATCGACATCGTGTTCTCGCTGGATTCGGTGATCACCGCGGTCGGCATCGCCGAGCATATCCCGGTGATGGTGGCGGCGATCCTGCTGTCGGTGATGGTGATGCTGCTGGCGGCCAATCCGCTGGGCCGCTTCATCGACGCCAATCCGACGGTCAAGATGCTGGCGCTGGCCTTCATCCTGATGATCGGCGCGGTGCTGATCCTGGATGGCCTGGAAGTACACGTGCCCAAGCCGTACATCTATGTCGCGATGGGCTTCTCGGTGCTGGTGGAGTGGCTCAACCTGCTGATGCGCCGTCGCGCATCGGCCAATCAGGTGCCGGGCGCCGGGCAGTGGTGAGCGCCGCCTGCATGCGGTAATGACGTCAAACATGGCATGCTTCGGACTCCCTGATCGTTTCTGGAGTCCTGTCATGCCTGTGTTGATCCGCTCGTTGTTGCTGTTGGTGCTTGCGGCATCGTTGTCGGGGTGTGGCTATAACGCCATCCAGCAGAAGGACGAAACGGTCAAGGCGGGCTGGTCGGAGGTGCTCAACCAGTACCAGCGCCGCGCCGACCTGATCCCCAACCTGGTCAAGACCGTGCAGGGCTATGCCCAGCAGGAACGCCAGGTCCTGACCGAGGTCACGAATGCGCGCTCGCGGGTTGGCCAGATTCAGGTCAACGCCGACGATGCCGAGTCGCTCAAGCAGTTCCAGCAGGCCCAGGGCGAGTTGGGCAGTGCACTGTCGCGCCTGCTGGTGGTCAGCGAGAACTATCCGCAGCTGAAGTCCGACCAGTCGTTCCGCGACTTGCAGGCGCAGCTGGAAGGCACCGAGAATCGCATCACCGTGGCGCGTGGCCGCTACATCCAGACGGTGCAGGACTACAACACCTTCATCCGCCAGTTTCCGCAGGTGCTCACCGCCAAGGTCACCGGCGCCAAGGAAAAGCCGAACTTCACCGTTGCCAACGAGGCCGAGGTGTCGCGTCCGCCGACGGTGGATTTCGGTACCTCGCAGCCGCAGCCCGCTGCCCAGCCCGCACCGGCTCAGTAGTCCGGTGACCGCATCGCGGGTGTGGAGTCTCGTTCTGCTGCTGCTGATGTCCGGCAGCCTGCTGCCATGGACGGCACGGGCGCAGGATCTTGCGGCGATTCCGGCGCTCGATGCGCCGGTGATCGACACCACCGGAACCTTGCAGCCGACCGAGAAACTGCAACTGGCCCAGCAGGCGGTGCAATTGCAGCAGCGCAAGGGCAGCCAGTTGCAGGTGCTGATGGTGCCCAGCACCGAGCCGGAGGCGATCGAGCAATACACCCAGCGCGTGTTCGACCAATGGAAGCTCGGGCGCAAGGGCGTGGACGACGGTGTGCTGGTGGTGGTGGCCAAGGATGACCGCCGGGTGCGGATCCAGCCGGGCTATGGCCTGGAAGGCGCGATTCCCGACGCCATCGCCAATCGCATCATCCAGGAGTACCTGGTCCCGCGCTTCCGCCAGAACGATTACGTCGGCGGCCTGCAGGAGGCGACCGGGGTATTGATCAAGCTGATCGACGGCGAGGCGCTGCCCGCGCCGGTCAGCGCGAACGTGCAGGACAGTGGCCAGCGCTCCGGCGGTGGATGGATCTCGGCGCTATTCGTGGGTTTTGTCGTGGCGACGATGGCCAGCGGCGTGCTGGGTCGTGTGCCCCGGCCGTTGCGGGCGCTGCTGACCGGCGGTGCGGCCGGCGGCGCGGCGCTGATCTTCACCTCATTGCTGGGCGCAAGCATCGCGGCCGGCGTTCTCGGGCTGCTGCTGGGCCTGTTTTCCGGCTCGGTGGGCCGTGCGGTCGGCCATGGCGGTTGGGGGGGCTGGGGCGGCGGCGGTTTCGGTGGCGGCGGATTTGGCGGTGGGGGAGGCTTCGGCGGCGGAGGTGGCGGCTGGGGCGGTGGTGGTGGTTCATCAGGAGGCGGCGGCGCCTCGGGGAGTTGGTAATGCGGCTGCTACGCCATGTGTTCGCGCCGTCGGCGCGCCGGCTGTTCCCGAAGCAGACGCTGGATACCATTGCCGAGGCGATCAAGGCCAGCGAGCGTGGCCATCGCGGCGAAGTGATGTTCGCGGTCGAGGCCGACCTGGCGCTGCCGCTGCTGTGGCAGGGCGCTACCGCGCGCCAGCGTGCGGAACACGCATTCGCCCACCTGCGGACCTGGGACACGCGTGAGAACAACGGCGTATTGATCTATCTGTTGCTGGCCGATCACGCCATCGAGATCGTGGCCGACCGTGGTGTGCAGGCCAAGGTGCCGGCAGCGCAGTGGCGCGAGGTCTGCCGGCGGATGCAGGAACTGTTGCAGGCCGGGCAGGGCGAGGCTGCGGCGCTGGCGGGGATTGCGGCGGTGTCCGAGCTGCTGGCCGAACACTATCCGCCGATCGCCGGCGAGCAGGACGAGGACGAGTTGCCCAACCGGCCGCGCCTGCTGTAGCACCGCGGTTGCGGGCAAGCCGGTCCTTCCGGTCCTTGGCCGGTGGCCGGGGGCAGCTCCCCTGGCATGCAAGCCCAAGCCATTGCCGCCGCTGTAATTGTCGACTGGCGGATGAATTCGCGGCCGGCTTCGCCGGTCGCAGCGGGCGGGCGGCAGGGCGGGAGCGGCGCGGGAATGGCAGAATAGCGGCCTTGTCTCTGGGTGAAACCGGCCACGCATGATCTATCTCCACGCCATCGACCCGATCGCCTTTTCACTTGGTCCGGTGCAGGTGCACTGGTACGGGTTGATGTATTTACTGGCGTTCTTCAGCGCCTGGGCGCTGGGGCGCTCGCGCGTGCGCGCCGGGCGGCTGCCCGGCGTGGACATGAACGGGTTCTCCGACCTGCTGTTCTATTCGATGATGGGGGTCGTGCTGGGTGGGCGCATCGGCTACATGCTGTTCTATGCGTTCGATGCGTTGCTCGCCAATCCGCTGATCCTGTTCAAGGTCTGGGAAGGCGGGATGAGCTTCCATGGCGGCATGCTCGGCGTGCTGATCGCGGCGGCCTGGTGGACGCGTCGGCAACGCCTGCACGTGTTCGACGTGATCGACTTCATCGCACCGCTGGTACCGCTGGGGCTGGGCTTCGGCCGCCTGGGCAACTTCATCGGCGCCGAGTTGTGGGGCAAGTTCACGCATGCCGGTTGGGGCGTGATCTTCCCGCATGCGCCGGAATTGCAGAACCTGTCATCGGCGCAGGTGCAGGCGGAATATGCGGCCGGCGCGCTGGACCGCTTCGCGCGGCATCCGTCGCAGCTGTATGAAGCCGCGCTGGAAGGCGTGGTGATGTTCGTGGTGCTGTGGACGTTCTCGATGAAGCCACGTGCGCGCTATGCGGTGTCCGGCCTGTTCGCGCTGCTGTATGGCGTATTCCGGTTCGCGGTGGAGTTCGTGCGCGTGCCGGATAACGGCCTGTATGTCGCCTTCGGCTGGTTGACCCGTGGACAGATCCTGAGCCTGCCGCTGGTCGCGGCGGGGCTGTTGTTGTTGTGGCTGTCGCGCCGCGCGCCGGTGTTGCAGCCCGTTCCCGTTACGGAGGCCGCCAAGTGAAGCCCTACCTGGACCTGTTGCGCCACGTGCTCGAGCACGGCGCGGAGAAGTCCGATCGCACCGGCACCGGTACGCGCAGCGTATTCGGCTGGCAGATGCGCTTCGATCTCAACCAGGGTTTCCCGCTGGTCACCACCAAGAAGCTGCACCTGCGCTCGATCGTGCACGAACTGCTGTGGTTCCTGAAGGGCGAGACCAATATCGCCTATCTCAAGGAAAACCAGGTCCGCATCTGGGACGAGTGGGCCGATCCCGATGGCGAGCTGGGTCCGGTCTACGGCAAGCAGTGGCGCAGTTGGGCCACGCCGGACGGGCGCCAGATCGACCAGATGCAGTGGCTGGTGGACGAGATCCAGCGCAATCCGGATTCGCGCCGTCTGGTGGTCAGCGCCTGGAACGTGGCGGACCTGCCGCAAATGGCGTTGATGCCGTGCCACAACCTGTTCCAGTTCTATGTGGTCAACGGCAAGCTCAGCTGCCAGCTGTACCAGCGCAGCGGCGACATCTTCCTCGGCGTGCCGTTCAACATCGCCAGCTATGCGTTGCTCACGCACATGGTGGCGCAGGCCACCGGGCTGGGGGTGGGCGATTTCGTGCATACGCTGGGTGATGCGCATCTGTATTCGAATCATTTCGAGCAGGCCCGCGAGCAGTTGTCGCGTACGCCGCGCGCGCTGCCCAGGTTGCGGCTCAATCCCGAGGTGAAGGATCTGTTCGGCTTCGCCTACGAGGACATCGTGATCGAGGACTACGAGCCGCATCCGGCGATCAAGGCGCCCGTAGCGGTATGACTGCGGGGTCGATCGCGGCTGCGGCGGAGCCGACGCTTCCGGTGGTTCATCCGCGTCTGGTCCTGATCGCCGCGCTCGACCGCAACTACGCCATCGGGCGTGGCAACGCGATGCCGTGGCATCTGCCGGACGATTTCAGGCAGTTCAAGGCGCGCACACTGGGAAAGCCAATTCTGATGGGACGCAAGACCGCGCAGTCGTTGGGCCGGGCCTTGCCGGGGCGCACGAACCTGGTGCTGACACGTGGCGGTTCGGTGCCGTTCGAGGGCATGCAGGCGGTGGCTTCGCTGGCCCAGGCGTGCGCGAGTGCGAGTGCGGAGGGAGCCGAGGAGTTGTGTGTGATCGGGGGGGGCGAGGTCTATCGATTGACGTTGCCATTGGCCGATGCGTTGTATCTGACCCACGTGGAGACCGAGGTCGAGGGAGCGGATGCGTTTTTCCCGGTTGTCGATGCGGGGGAGTGGGAGCCGGTGGTGCGGCAATCGCATGGGACCGATGCGGAGCATGCGTTCGGGTTTGAATTTGTGGACTATCGGCGGCGCTGAGGTGGGTGTGGCTCCTGGAGGGTGTTGGGTCCGGGGGTTTTTGTGGTTTTGATGGCTAGCGCAAGAGCTTTCGCGCCTGTCGGCGCGAGTCACTTTTGCCAAACGTAACCAAAAGCGCTTTCGCCCGACGCGAGCCGGTGCGATAAAGCCGCACCGGTGCCCTGCGCTCCTCGCCGACGACTGCATTTATCCCCTTTCCGGGACCGCGCCCAAACTCGCTGCGCTCAGACAGGGCGCCTCTTCGGCCGCCCTCGGCTGCGGTGCTCCGCTCGCTTTGAGGGCGAGGTAAGTCAAGATCAAAATCTGAGCAACGGCAACGGCGGGTAAACCGTTGGGCAGTTCTAGGCCCTCGGGCGTTACCCGGGTTTTGTCAGGGCTATGAAGTCGCGTGGGGTGACTGCGGTGTCAGAGTTCTTTCAGGCCGGGGGGATTGGTTTCGGAGTGCGTTACGGCTTCTTCGGTCAGTTCCCAGCGTTTCAGTGCCTTGGTGTAGTTGCCATTGTTGATCTGGGTGTTGATCGCCTGGGTGATGGCGGCGGCCAGGCCGCTGCCTTTACGGGTGGTTACCGAGATCGCCGCGGCTTGCGGCCAGCCGCCGGGGAATAGGCCGACTCGGCGTACCTTGCCGTCGCGCGCGGCATAGGCGCCAGTGGCGTTGGGCTCGAAAGTAATGTCGGCGCGGCCAGTGATGACCGCCAGCCGGCCGACGACAGCGTCGTCGAAGTACTGGAATTCCACCGGTTTCAACCCCGCCGCGACGTTCTGTGCATCCCAGCTGCGCAGGATCTGGTCCTGGTTGGTGCTGGCGGAGAGCACCACCTTCAGCCCGGCCACGTCGCTGGGCTGCTTGATTTCCTTGATCGGGCCATCGCTGCGGGTGTAGATGCCGAGCAGGTCGTGGCGATAGCTGGAAAAGTCGAACTTCTTCTTGCGCTCTTCGGTAACGGTGACGTTGGAGATCACGGCGTCGTATTTGCCCGATTCCAGCCCCAGCGGCCAGTCCGCCCAGGCGACGGCGACCAGGTTGAGGCGTAGCCCGAGCGCGTCGGCGACCAATTGTGCGATGTCCGGCTCGATGCCGATCACGGTCTTGCCGTCGGCGGCATAGTCGCCCAGCGGCAGTGCGGCAGGATGGTTGGCGACGGTCAGGGTGCCAGGTGTGGCGAAGGCGAAGTCGCGTGGTAGCAGTGCGATTGCCGCCGGATCCTTGCCGGCATGCAGCGGCGGTACGTCGGCAAGATCCGGCTTGGGCGCGGCGGTCGCGTCGTCGTTGCCCGGCTGTTGGCGTGAGTAGAGGATGGCGGCAACGCCGGCAGCCAGTACCAGGACGATGATGGCGATGTTGAAGCTGCGACGGCGGGATGCGGTCATGCGGAATCCTTGAGGTGAAAATCTGGCGGACGGCGTTGGCCATCCGCCATGCGTTTGCTTGTCGCGGTTACAGCACCTTGGCGAGGAACTCGGCGGTGCGCGGGTGCGTCGGGTGGTTGAACAGCCGCTCCGGCGAGCCGGTTTCGACGATCCGCCCCTTTTCCATGAACACCACGGTGTCGGCGATGCGGCGGGCGAAGCCGGTCTCGTGGGTGACGATGACCAGGGTGGTGCCGGAACGCGCCAGTTCCTCGATCACTTCCAGCACTTCGTTGACCAGTTCCGGGTCCAGCGCCGAGGTAGGCTCGTCGAACAACAACACCTTGGGCCGCAGCGCCAGCGCGCGGGCAATGGCCACGCGTTGCTGCTGGCCACCGGAGAGCTGGCGTGGGTAGGCATCGGCCTTGTCCGACAGCCCGACGCGTGCCAACAGCGCCAGTGCTTGCCGCTCGGCGTCCTCGCCAGATGCGCCGCGCACGGCGATCGGGGCCTCCATGATGTTTTCCAGCGCGGTGAGATGCGGGAACAGGTTGAAGTTCTGGAACACCATGCCGATGTCGGCGCGCCGGCGGCGGATCTCGGCTTCGGGCAGTTCGTGCAGGGTATTGCCATCGCGGCGGTAGCCGATCAGCTGTCCGTCCACGCTGACGTAGCCGGCGTCCACGCGTTCCAGGTGATTGAGGGTGCGCAGCAGGGTGGACTTGCCGGCGCCGGAGGGACCGATGATCGCGGTTACGCTGCCAGCCGGCAGCTCCAGGCTGACGTCGTCCAGCACCCGATGGTCGCCGTAGTGCTTGGTGATGGCGTGGATCGCGATTGCGCCGCCGCGTCCTCCGAAGCCGGTATCGGCATTGTTGGCGGCAGTATCGGTGGCGGTAGCGGTGCGCTGCAGGCGTCGCGGTGCGGAAGGCGCGGATTGTTCGCGCAAAGCGCCGCGAGCGAAGCGGCGCTCGATCCGGACCTGCACCAGCGACAGCAGGGTCAGGATCACCAGGTACCAGACCGTGGCGACCATCAGCAGCGGCACGACTTCGAGATTGCGCCGGTAGATCACCTGGATGGTGTAGAACAATTCCGGCAGCGCCAGGATGTAGACCACCGAGGTGCTCTTGGCCAGGTTGATCACGTCGTTGAACGCGCCCGGCAGGATGGTGCGCATCGCCTGCGGCAGCACGATCCGGCGGATCTGCCGCACGCGTGGCAGGCCCAGTGCCGCAGACGCCTCCAACTGGCCCTGGTCCACCGAGAGAATGCCGCCCCGGATGATCTCGGCCGAGAACGCGGCCTGGTTCAACGACAGTCCCAGTACCGCAGCGGCGAACTGGTTGATCAGCTGCGTGGTCGGATACGAGAACAGGGTGATGCCGGTGAACGGCACGTCCAGTTGGATGGTCGCGTACAGGTAGCCCAGGTTGTTGAGCAACAGCAGCAGCACCAGCAATGGGATGGAGCGGAACAGCCAGACGTAGCTCCACGATACTCCCGCCAGTAGCGGCGAGCCGGACACCCGCGCCAGCGCCAGCAAGGTGCCAAGTACGAAGCCGAACAGCGTGCCCAGCGCGGTCAGCAGCAAGGTACGGCCGAGGCCGGCGAGTACCGGCTCGGCGAAGAACCACTGGGCGAATACATCCCAGCCCCAGCGCGGGTTGCCCAGCACCGATTGCAGGACCGCCAGGATCAGCAGGATCGCGACCAGCGTGCCGACCGCCTGGAAGGGACGGCGTGCCGGCACGATGCGTAGCGTGGCGTCATTGCGGATGGCGGCGCGCTCGATTTC
>JAATFS010000272.1 GCA_015655035.1 Lysobacterales bacterium
AGCGATGACGACTTCCTGTCCGGCGCAGAGCTCAACGGCTGGCATGTGCCGTCGCTGCGCGGTCTTGCGCATTGGTCGCAGCAGGAGATCGTCGATTACCTGGCAACCGGCCGCAACAGCAGCGCGGCGGTGGCCGGCGAGATGACTTCGGTGGTGGCCAACAGCACCTCGTATCTGAGCGATGACGACCTCAACGCGATCGCCAGCTACCTGAAGACGTTGCCGCCCGGCGCTGCACCGGCGCGCGGTGATGCGGCGGCGGCCAAGGCCACCATCGCCAGGCTCACCGCCGCGACCGGGCTGGGCGAAGGCGAGCGGCTGTACCTGGATAACTGCGGCGCTTGCCACTTTGTCAGCGGTCGCGGCGCGCAGCGGGTGTTCCCGCATATCGATGGCGCCTCGATCGTCAATGCCGACAACCCGAACGCGTTGATCCACGTGATCCTGGCCGGCGAGAAGACGCCCTCCACGGCCAGGGCGCCGTCGGTGCTGCCGATGCCGGGTTTCGCCGACCGCCTGAGCGACCAGGAGGTGGCCGAGCTGGCCAGCTTCGTGCGTAGCGGCTGGACCAACCAGGCCTCGCGCGTCAGCGCCGACGAGGTGGCGCAAGTGCGCAAGACGCTGCCGCAGCACCGGCAATAATGGCTGTGCCGGGCCGGCACCTTGGCCCGGGCGCGGGAGGCCGGCGGCCCCGCGCCGCATAACTTCCCGAGGACAGCCGCTGTGCCACAGTGGCGGCCACTTCCGGCCGGTGAGAGGGCAGGCATCCATGAGCGACAACGCTTCCACGCCGCCGTGCATCATCGTGGTGTTCGGTGCGCGCGGCGATCTGACCCGGCGGCTGGTGATGCCGGCGCTGTACAACCTGCGCCGCTCCGGCGCGTTGGGCGAGAACTTCGCCATCGTCGGCGTGGACCATGGCGACATCAGCGAGCGGACCTGGCGCAGCAATGTCGGACGCGCGCTGAAGCAACTGATCGGTAGCCGCGATGCCGAGTTCCAGGCCGATGGTTTCGACACCGTCACCTGGGATTTCCTGCGCAAGCGCATGCATTACCTGCGTGGCGACTTCACCAACGTCGACGACTATCACGCGCTAAGCACGTTGCTGCAGACCTTGCACCCGCGCTACGGCACCCAGGGCAACGTGCTGTTCTATCTGGCCACCGCCGCGCGTTTTTTCGAGCCGGCACTGCTCAATCTGGGGGCAGCCGGATTGGTGGAGCAGCGCGCCGACGAAGGTTGGCGCCGGGTGATCGTGGAAAAACCGTTTGGCCACGATTTGGCCAGCGCGTGCGAACTCAACGCCACCGTCGCGCGTGTACTCGACGAGGACCAGGTGTTCCGCATCGATCATTTCCTCGGCAAGGAGACCGTGCAGAACATCCTCGCGTTCCGCTTTGCCAATGGCTTGTTCGAGCCGGTGTGGAACCGCGATCGCATCGACCACGTGCAGATCACCGCGGCCGAAACCATCGGCGTGGAAGGGCGTGGCCGCTTCTACGATCCCACCGGTTGCCTGCGCGACATGGTGCCCAATCATCTGTTCCAGTTGCTGGCGATGATTGCGATGGAACCGCCGGCAGCCTTCACCACTCAGGCGATGCATCGGCGCCGGGCCGAGGTGATCGAGGCGGTGCGCCCGCTCTCCCCCGACGACGTGGTGCGTGGCCAGTACGGCGCGGGCGCGATCAACCGCGCGGCGGTGCCGGGCTATCGCGAGGAGGACACGGTGGCGGAGGACTCCGACACAGAAACCTATGTGGCGATGAAACTGCGGGTCGATACCTGGCGTTGGGCCGGCGTGCCGTTTTATCTGCGCACCGGCAAGCGCCTGCGCGAGCGCACCACCGAGATCGCGATCCGTTTCAAGCCGGCGCCGCTGGCGCCATTCCGCAGCACCGAGATCGGCGGCTACGGGCCGGACTGGCTGGTGCTGCACATCCAGCCGGATGAGGGCATCTCGTTGCAGTTCGATGTCAAGCGCCCCGGGCCGCAGGTGAGCCTGGCACCGGTGCGGATGGATTTCCGCTATCGCGACTGGTTCCCCAAGGAATACACGGTCGGCTATGAGCGGCTGTTGCAGGACTGCATGAATGGCGAGTCCGGGCTGTTCCAGGATGCGGCGATGGTGGAGGGCGCCTGGCGCATCGTGCAGCCGATCCTGGATGCCTGGCGCAGCGCGCCGGGCGACTTCCCCAACTATGCTGCCGGCAGCGCCGGGCCGGCGGCGGCCGATGCGCTGCTGGCGGTCGATGGGGGCCATGCCTGGCGCACGCTGACGGCCGGGCGCAAGCCGCCGCCGCGTCGGGCGAGCGAGGAGGGTACGGCCGCGACCCAGCGCAGCAGCAAAGCCAGGCGCGCCAACGCCGCCGCCAGCAAGCCCGGCCGCGCTGCAGTACCGGCCAAGCCCGCCAAGCCGGCCAAGCGAGCGGCGGCGCGCAAGCCGGGCAAGCGCGCGACCACGCGCGCTTGAGGCGGCTTTGCAGCGTGCCGCGTAAAACCTTGCCCGCAGAACCTAGTTCGGCTCCTTCGCCACGGGTGCGTCGGCCGTAGGGCCATCGGCGTCGGCCTCGAACAGCTTCATCAGGTCCGCACGCGCATCGCGCGCGGTCTGCATCACTGCAGCGTCATCGTCGTAGACCAGGTATTGGCGGCGCAGCAGTTCTTCGTCGTGCTTGCGGAAGCGGTCGGTGTACGCATGCGCGGTCTGTGGCGCCAGTCCCAACGTTGCCAACAGGCGTTCGCCCAGCTCCAGGCTGGAACCCAGGACCTCGCGGAACGGCTCGGCGCCCAGGTCCATCAGCTTCCAGGCGTGCTGGCGGTTGCGCGCACGCGCCAGCACCGCGGCATGGGGATACATGCGCCGGATCAGGCGGGTGGCCTTGATGTTGGTGTCCGGGTCGTCCATTGCCACCACGAAGACCTTGATCTGGTCCGAACCGGCCGCGCGCAGCAGATCCGGGCGGGTCGGGTCGCCGTAGTAGAGCTTGTTGCCGAACCGGCGCAGGTCCTCGACCGTGTCCGGGTTGTGTTCCAGCGCCACGAACGGCACATGCTGGGCGGTCAGCAGCCGCGCCACGATCTGGCCGAAACGACCCATGCCGGCGATCAGTACCTGCGGCGCCTGCTCATCGATCTTGTCGAAGGTCGGGCTCGGGGACGGCGTGGCGATGGCCGGGGCCTTGCCGAGCAGGCGCTGCATGACGATCAGCAGCAGCGGCGTGAGCGCCATCGACAAGCCGACGATGGCCACCAGCCGATCGTGGTTGGCGGGGCCGAGCAGGCGCGCCTTCTGTGCATCGTTGAACACCACGAAGGCGAACTCGCCGCCCAGCCACAGCACGCTGCCGAGCATCAGGCAGCTGCGCACCGGCAGCCGCGCCAGCCGGCCGATGCCGAACAGCAGCGCGAACTTCACCACCAGCAGGATCGTCACACCGATGACGATCAAGCGTGGCTCGGCGGCGATGCGGTCCAGGTCGATGCCCATGCCCACGGCAATGAAGAACAGCCCCAGCAGCAGGCCCTGGAACGGCTCGATCTGCGACTCCAGTTCGTGGCGGAACTCCGAATCGGACAGCAGTACGCCGGCCAGGAACGCCCCCAGGCTGGCGCTCAGGCCGGCCTCCTGCATGAACCAGGCGGTGCCCAGCACCACCAGCAGCGCGCTGGCGGTGAATACCTCGGGCATCCGGGTGCGTGCCACCACGCGGAACAGATAGCGCAGGACGAAGCGCCCG
>JAATFS010000127.1 GCA_015655035.1 Lysobacterales bacterium
GGCCTGGTCGGCGGTATCGATCGGCGCATCCAGGGTGCCGTCAGCGCCAAGGAAGTCGAACGCGAGAATGCGGCGCGAAGCCGGATCCAGCGCGCGTCCGGCGCCGACCAGGCCCTCGGCCCAGCCCTTTTCCGGGAACAGCGCGCTGGCCGCGACATGCCGGTGCGCGGAAATGCCACCGGCCACCAGCACCACGGGCGCGTCGTGGGCCCCGAAGAGTTCGTAGCGCAGGCAGACGCTGCGCAGTCCCGCGTGCCGCATCGGCAATGCCACCACGACCTCGCCGCGCACGGCGATGCGGCCGTCGTTATCGGCGGCAGGTGTATAGGCATAGGCGGCGGTAGCAGGCGGAGCGGTATTCACGAAACTCATGGCGGTGTCCAAAGTGGAACGGCCATCGAGCTTCGCGGAGCTCGCGTTCGACGTGCGAAGGCACGATTCGAACCATCTTTCGGCGGACGCGCAGGTCCCCGCAGGATTTGGCACCAAACGCGTACGCTTGCGCGTCCGCTGGCTGCCCCGGCATCAAAGGGCCTGTCCCTCCGCCGGTCTCGATGGTCCGGCTACGATGCCAGCCCCCCGGACCAGTGTCAATCGCTTTATTCGGATGGAGCGATAAGCTTTCATCGGATACCTCTTGGCCGCGCCCCGTCTGGCCCGGCGGCGCCTCCCGGCAGCAGCCCGCCCCCGCTTCCAGGCCGCTATAATTGCCGACCTCCTTATTGCCGCGATGCGCCCTGCCGGGCGCGCTTTCCATGTCCGAAGTCTCTACCGAAGCCGCGCGACGCCGTACTTTCGCCATCATTTCCCACCCCGATGCCGGCAAGACCACATTGACCGAAAAGCTGCTGCTGTTCGGCGGGGCGATCCAGATGGCCGGCTCGGTCAAGGGCCGCAAGGCCGCCCGCCATGCCACCTCGGACTGGATGGCACTGGAAAAGGAACGCGGCATCTCGGTGACCTCATCGGTGATGCAGTTCCCATACGAAGGCAAGATCATCAACCTCCTCGACACTCCCGGCCACGCCGACTTCGGCGAGGACACCTACCGCGTGCTCACTGCGGTGGACTCGGCGCTGATGGTGATCGACGTGGCCAAGGGCGTGGAGGAACGCACCATCAAGCTGATGGAGGTGTGCCGCCTGCGCGACACCCCGATCATGACCTTCATCAACAAGCTCGACCGCGAGGGCAAGGACCCCATCGACCTTCTGGACGAGGTCGAGACCGTGCTCGGCATCCAGTGCGCCCCCGTGACCTGGCCAATCGGCATGGGCCAGCGCCTGAAGGGCGTAGTCCACCTCATCACCGGCGAGGTCCACCTTTACGAGCAAGGCCGCAATTTCACCCGCCAGGACTCCACCATCTTCCCCTCGATCGATTCCCCCGGCCTGGCCGAGAAGATCGGCGGACAGATGCTGGCCGAGCTGCGCGACGAACTGGAACTGGTGCAGGGCGCCAGCCACAGCTTCGATCTGGACGCCTATCGCGCCGGCCGCCAGACCCCGGTGTTCTTCGGCTCCGGCGTGAACAACTTCGGCGTACAGCCGCTGCTGGACTTCTTTGTCGAGCATGCCCCCTCGCCGCAAGCGCACGCCACCACCGGCCGCGACGTACACCCCGATGAGCCGAAGCTCAGCGGCTTCGTCTTCAAGATCCAGGCCAACATGGATCCGCAGCACCGCGACCGGGTCGCGTTCATGCGCGTGTGTTCAGGCAAGTTCACCGCCGGCATGAAGACCTTGCACGTGCGTACCGGCAAGGACGTGAAGCTGGCCAACGCACTGACCTTCATGGCCAGCGACCGCGAGATCGCCGCGGAAGCGTGGCCGGGCGACGTGATCGGCATCCACAACCACGGCACCATCTCCATCGGCGACACCTTCACGGAGGGCGAGTCGCTGTCGTTCACCGGCATTCCCAACTTTGCGCCGGAACTGTTCCGCCGCGCGCGCCTGCGCGACCCGCTCAAGCTCAAGCAGTTGCAGAAGGGCCTTGCCCAACTGTCCGAAGAAGGCGCCACCCAGTTCTTCCGACCATTGATGAGCAACGACCTGGTCCTTGGCGCGGTCGGCGTACTGCAGTTCGACGTGGTCGCGTATCGGCTCAAGGACGAATACGGCGTGGATGCCACTTTCGAGCCGGTGAGCGTCGCCACCGCGCGCTGGGTCCATTGCAACGACCCGCGCAAGCTGGAGGAGTTCCGGGAGAAGAATGCCAGCAACCTTTCCATCGATGCCGCAGGTGAACTGGTCTACCTGGCCCCCACCCGGGTCAACCTGCAACTCGCGCAAGAGCGCGCGCCGGATGTGCGTTTCTCGGCCACGCGCGAGCATGCCCATAGCATCAAGCTCGATTGAGCGCTGCTTGAACAGGTGTCGCCAACCGAGACACCTGGCAATGCGAACCGGTGGCGATTGGGGTACCTTGCCGGCATGAGTATCGACGCCTCCCCCTCAACCGATCCGCGCGACGAAATCGCCAGCGCGCTGACCCACGGCCTTGGCGCGGTTGCCGCGCTGGCAGGCGGCTCGGTGCTGATCACCCTGTCCGCCGTCTACGGCGACGGCTGGCAACTGGCCACTTCCATCGTGTTCAGCGCCACCCTGGTGTTGCTGTACGTCGCTTCCACCCTGTACCACGCCATCCCGCATCCCGGTGCCAAGGCCCGGCTGCAGGTGTTCGATCACTGCTGCATCTACCTGCTGATCGCCGGCACCTACACTCCGTTCACCCTGGTCAACCTGCGTGGCGCCTGGGGCTGGGGCCTGTTCGCCGCGATCTGGACGATCGCAGCCGCCGGCGTGGTGTTCAAGCTGTTCTTCACCGGGCGCTTCCGGCGGCTTTCCACCTTCATCTATATCGCGATGGGTTGGCTGATCGTCGTGGCAATCGAGCCGCTGCTGCGCTCGGTCGATGCCTGGAGCTTGAGCTGGCTACTGGCCGGCGGCCTGTTCTACACGCTCGGCACCTACTTCTACCAACGCGATTCGATCCGCTACTTCCACGCGATCTGGCACCTGTTCGTGCTGGCAGGCAGCATCTGCCACTTCGTCGCCGTGACCGCACAGGTGCTGTAGCGCCGCACCTGGCAGGCATTCGCACCTCCTGCACAGGCCATCCCCAACGATGGGGTCATGAATACCGGGTCACGTCCATCCCCACCCCGCGCACGCCGCTGGCCCGTGCCTGGTCGCCGTGGTCGACGCTGGCTGGCGATCACCGCGCTGCTGCTGGTGCTGGCCGTACTGCTCATTGTGCTATTCGACTGGAACTGGTTCCGTGGGCCGATCGAACGCACCGTGCAGGCGCGCACCGGCCGAGAACTGCATATCGGGCACCTGGACGTAGCACTCGGCCGCACCACGACCGTGCGCGCCAACCGCCTCACCTTCGCCAATGCCGACTGGTCCAAGCACCCGCAGATGGCCAGCGTGGCGCGCGCCGAACTCGACATTCGCCTGTGGCCATTGCTGCGGGGGCGGGTGCAGATTCCGGAAATCCGGTTGAACGATCCCGACCTGCTGCTCGAAAGCGCTACCGCCCAGCATCCCGGCAACTGGGTGTTCGACCAACGCGGCGGCGGCAGCATGCCGGCCCTGGGGCGGCTGCTGGTCCACCAGGGGCGGCTCAGGTTCGTCGATACCGCCGGGCGTACCGATATCGACATCAGCGTGAACAGCCTGGCCGCAACCCAGGGCGACGCGGCGCCACCGATCAACATTGCCGGCAAGGGCCGCTGGAAGGGTTATCCGTTCACACTCAAGGGCAGCACCGCCTCGCCGCTGGAACTCAGCCAGACCGAACATCCGTTCCGGATCGATCTACGTGGCAATGCCGGCCCCACCCGGACCCATATTCGCGGCACCCTGACCCACCCCTTCCAGTTCCAGACCTTCGACCTGCAGATGCTACTGACCGGCAACGACATGGAGGATCTGTACCCCCTGACCGGCATCGCCATGCCCTCGACCCCGCCCTACCGGCTCGATGGCCGACTCAGTCGCAACGGCGACATCTGGCGCTATGCAGATTTCACCGGCCGTACCGGCGACAGCGATCTCGCCGGCACTGCGCAGATCGACGTCAGCGGCAAACGCCCCAAACTGAATGCGGACCTGCGCTCCAGGCAGCTGGATTTCGACGACCTCGCCGGCTTTATCGGTGCGCCGCCCAAGACCGGCACTGGCGAAACCGCAAATGCCGAGCAGAAACAGCAGGCTGCCAAGCTCGCCGCCGGGCACAGGCTGCTACCAAGCACGCCCTACGACCTGTCCAAGTTGCGCGCGATGGATGCCGACGTACGTTGGCGCGCCCAGCGGATCCATGCCCCTTCGCTGCCGCTGGACGACATGGATGCCCATTTGACCCTGGTGAACGGCCTGCTTGAACTGCAACCCCTTAATTTCGGTGTCGCCGGTGGCGACATCCGCTCCACCATCCGCATGGACGCGCGCAATGCGATCATCCGCACCCAGCTCAAGGCCAGCGTGCGCTCATTGCATCTTGGGCAACTGCTGCCCGACGCCAAGCTGGCCAAGCAGGCATCCGGCGCCATCGCCGGCGAGATCGACATCACCGGGAAGGGCAACTCGGTGGCTGCCATGCTCGGAACCGCCGATGGCAACATCGCACTGGGCATGGGCCGTGGTCACGTCAGCAATCTGATCATGGAACTGGCGGGCCTGGACGTAACCGAGTCGCTGAAATACCTGATCACCCGCGATCGCGAGATTCCGCTGCGCTGCGCCTTCGCCGACTTCGGCGTGCGCGATGGCGTGATGAGCACGCGCTCGATGGCGTTCGACACCAGCGACACCATCATCCTCGGCGAAGGCCGGATCAGCCTCAAGGACGAATCGCTGGACCTGCTGCTGCGACCACGCCCCAAGGACCGCAGCATCCTGAGTTTCCGCTCGCCGCTGCGCCTGGGCGGCAGCTTCAAGGACCCCAGCTTCCGCCCGGACCTGAAAGCCCTCGGCACACGTGGCGCGATCGCACTGGCGCTGGCCGTCATCGCCCCGCCCGCCGCGCTGCTGGCCACCATCGAAACCGGTCCGGGCCAGGACAGCGACTGCGGAGGAACGTACGCGCGCTGACAGGATCGCAGCGCGCAGCCGGCTCAGCTGGCGATGTAGCGCTGCAACTGGTCAATGTCGCGGCGTTGCTCCTCGATCACCGCCTTCACCAGGTCGCCGATCGAAACCACGCCCAGGATCCTGCCATCCTCGACCACCGGAAGATGCCGGAATCGCCGCTCGGTCATCAGCGCCATGCAGTGCTCGACCGTGGCCGACAACGGCACGGTCACCACGTCGGCGGTCATGATTTCGCTGACCGGCGTGTTCGCCGAGGCGCGATCACGCAATACCACCTTTCGGGCGTAGTCGCGCTCGGACAGGATTCCCACCAACCGCTGCTCCTGCAACACCAGGACGGCGCCAATGCCCTTTTCCGCCATCAACCTGACCGCATCGATCACTGCGGCGTCCGCACCAATCGCGAACACCTCAGCCTTCTTGAGCCCCAATAGTTGCCGTACCGTTTGCATGGCCCGCTCCGTCGCTGGACTGGTGGCCGGAGAATACTCCCGCCGCCCCCAGGTGGGTGTCCACGAGATAAAGCGGCCGCTGCTTGGACTCGTCGTAGAGCCGCCCCAGGTACTCGCCGATCATTCCCAGCGCGATCAACTGCACTCCACCCAGGAACAGGATGACCGCCATCATCGTCGGCCAGCCCGCCACCGGGTCGCCCATCAGCGCGGCCTTGATCACCACCCACAACCCGAACACGAAGGCGAACAGCGCCGTGGCCAACCCCAGATAGGTCGCCGCGCGCAGTGGCGCGGTGGAAAAACTGGTGATCCCGTCGAGTGCAAAGTTCCACAGCCGCCAGACGGTGAACTTGCTCCGCCCCGACAATCGCGGCGCACGCCGATATGGCAACGCGACCTGGCGGAATCCTACCCAGCCGAACAACCCCTTCATGAACCGATGGCGCTCGCGCAATTGCCGCAACGCCAGCAACGCACGCGGCGACAGCAACCGGAAATCGCCCGTGTCCGCCGGGATCGGCGTATGCGACAGCCGGCCGATCACCCTATAGAACGAAGCCGCAGCGGCGCGCTTGAACCACCCCTCGCCTTCCCGCAGGACACGCGTACCGAATACATTGTCGTAACCGGCGCGCCACTGCGCGACGAACTGCGGGATCAACTCCGGCGGGTCCTGGCCATCAGCGTCCAGCAGCACCACTGCGCCGTCTCGCACATTGTCCAGCGCTGCGGTGATCGCAATTTCCTTGCCGAAGTTGCGCGACAGCCGGATCGCACCGACGCGGGGGGCTGCGGCCACCAACCCGCTCAACAGCTCCCAGGTGGCGTCGCTGCTGCCGTCATCGACATACAGAACTCGCGTTTCCAGGTCCTGCAACGTATCCAGCACCGCGATGATCCGCGGATGCAACAATGGAATATTGGTCGCTTCGTTATAGGCGGCGACCACCACGGTCAAACATTCGGCGTTCATCGAGCCATCGTAGCTGGAAGTGTTCATGACAGCCCTCATGGCGCGGCCAGGTAGCCGGGACCGCCCAACTGGCGCGTCTGCCGCTGGATCCACGCCGCGCGTCGCTGCACGTACGGCCCGGGCTGGCGGGCATCGTAGCGCCGTGGCGACGGCAGCACCGCCGCCAGCCGTGCCGATTCCGCCGCCGTCAGCCGCGCCGCATCCTTGCCCCATAGTTGCCTGGCTGCCGCCTGCGCACCATAGATACCGTCACCGAACTCGACGATATTGGCGTACACCTCGATGATCCGCTGCTTCGACCACAGCGCCTCGATCAATACCGTGTACCACGCCTCCAACCCCTTGCGCAGCCAGCTCCGGCCCTGCCAGAGGAACAGGTTCTTGGCGACCTGCTGACTGATCGTGCTGGCACCGCGCAACCGGCCGCCGCGCGCATTATGGTCGCGCGCCTGCTCGATCGCCTGCAGATCGAAACCATGGTGCAAGGGAAATCGCTGATCCTCCGCCGCCACCATCGAGATCGGCAGGCTCGGCGCGATCCGCGCCAGGTCGCGCCATTCATGGCGAACGCGGAAACTCCAGTCCCCCTCGCCCCACGCCTCCGCGTAACGCCACACCATCATCGCGCTGAGCGGCGGATCCACGATCCGCAGCACCGCCACCTGCAGCACGCTCGCCACCGCGAACAGCAACGGCAATGCAAACAACCAATGCAGCCAGCGACGCAGGCGTCTCGGCGCACCCGCCGGCTTGAGAATCACCTCGTCCGCCCCCATCGTCGTATGCCTCACCTTGATCCAGATACCTGTTGCATTATCCGGCACAGGCACTCTCTTATGGCCGATACCCACCCCATGACCGCGCAAGACCACTTGACCCGATTCCTCCTTCCCTCGGCAGGAGTGCGCGGCGTGCATGTCCATCTCGGCGCAGTGTGGCAGGACATCCAGGGCAGCACCGTCTATCCGCCGTTCGCGCGGCAACTGCTGGGCGAGGCTTCGGTGGCCTCGGCGTTGTTCACCGGCCACACCAAGGTCGACGGCCGTCTTTCGGTGCAACTGCGCGGCAATGGTGCCATGCGCACGCTGTTTGCCGAGTGCACCGCTGCCGGCACCCTGCGCGGCATCGTGCAACTGAGCGAGGGACAGGATGCGCCGCCTGACCTGCGCGACCTGGGCGACGGCGCGCTGCTGGCGATCACCATCGAGAACCCTGGACTGGACCCACGCGAACCCCAGCGCTATCAGAGCCTGGTGGCGATGGACTCACCGGACCTGGCCGATGCCTTCGAGAACTACTTCCGCCAGTCCGAACAGTTGCCCACCCGCCTGCTGCTGGCAGCCGACCAGCACCAGGCCGCCGGACTGCTGCTGCAGAAACTGCCCGGCGATGCCGGCGACCTGGATGGCTGGACCCGCGCCGGCGCCCTGTTCGACACCCTGCAACCGCCCGAACTGCTGACCACCGACGGCCCCACCCTGCTGCACCGGCTGTTCCACGAGGAGGCCCCGCAGTTGCTCGGGGACAAGCCACTCAGCTTCGCCTGCTCCTGCTCGCGCGAGCGGGTGGCGGCGATGCTGCAGTCCCTGGGCGAGGAAGAAGCCCGTGCCGCCGCCGAGCCTACGGGCGCCGTGGAAGTGCGCTGCGAGTTCTGCGGCAGTGAATACCACTTCCCTTTGGACGAATTCGCGGTATTGTTCGGCCAGACGCCAGCTCAATCGCCAGCGCCCGACAGGCTTCAATAGCCTGCGGCGGCAGGGGCTCGGGGAGCGCCGAGACTTGTTAAAGAATCATAAACGCCCTACGATCATCGTCCCGGACTTCCGGGAACTTAACGTCTGTCTTCGAGTCTGACTGGTCGCCATGCGAAGCCTGTTGCGCCTGCCGTTAGCCCTGATGATCGCTGTTGCGAGCATTACGGGCGCGCATGCACAAGTGGTACCGCTGACCCGCGACAACAGCGGCACCGTCATCCCGGTATGGAACAAGGGCAGCGGCAAGGTCGAAGCCTTCCTCTACCTGGAGCCCACCGGCGAACAGAAAGCCGGCGCGCGCTGGCACTTCGGCCGCAACTCGCTCGATGCCGCCTTCGGCCTGTCCTCCGGCGACTCGCTGGGCCTGCTGTGCAACAGCAGCCGGGGCACCAACATCAGCGGGCTGGCCAGCCACTGCATGCTCGCCAGCCTGGGCGACGAAGACGACGATCTCGGCCGCCACATTTCCGCCACCGCCGGCTTCAATCGCCCGGGCGGCAGAGTCGCCATCTCCGCCGGCACTGGCCATGACACCCTTCCGGCCTGGCTGAGCGGCAACGTGAAGTCGCCTTCGTCGCGCATGGAGCAGAACGACCTGACGGTATTCGGACAGAAGAACATCGGACGCGAGGGCTTCGTCTCCATCGGCGGCACCTATGCCCGCGCCCGCCTGATACCGCTGGCCGACGCCTCGCCCGCACTGGCTGGCCAGTGGGACAGTAAGACCCTCAGCCTCGGCGGCGGCTATGGCGCCTTCAGCGCCAACATCGTGGGCCGCGTGGTCGACGTCCCGGGGCAACCCGAGAAGTGGGAAGGACTAGGCGTGGGCCTGACCTGGCGCACCCCCTGGAGCGGCCAATTGACCGTCGGCGCCGAGAACATCATCACCCGCGGCAAGAACCCGTTCTCGCCGAACAACGAGAGCAACAGCGACGGCACCGTGCCCTATGTCAGGTACGAACAAGACCTTTAACTATTGAAATCAATTACTTAAAAAGGCGTCCGGTGACTTACCAGGCGCCTTTTTTGTATATGGGAGCGTCAAATTTACGCCGCCTTCGCTGAAAGTTAACGGTACTTTAATTCTTTCTCCAACGCATATACCATCGGTTCACCCTGACGGTCTTGGCATCGCCCTTTCGAAGCCGCCGCAGGCAAACCCTTCAGCAGTACCCAAGATTGTTACTTGGAGAGAGAGCTAATGAGTTACAAGACCAACAAGCTGCGTGATGCAGTTGTGTTTGCGCTGA
>JAATFS010000436.1 GCA_015655035.1 Lysobacterales bacterium
CTGGTCAACCGCCTGCGCAGTCCGCCGCCGCCGCTTCCGTCCGATCTGCGGGCGCTTCAGAAGTTCGCCGCGCACGCGTCGCACTGGCTGCTGTATGGGCTGATGTTCGCGATGCCGCTGATTGGCTGGTCGATGCTATCGGCCGGCGGCTACCCGATCGTGCTGTTGGGCGGGGTGCACCTGCCGGCGATCGTGCCGCATAGTGCCGGGTTGTACGCATTTCTGCGCCCGGCGCATACGCTGCTGGCCTACGTGCTGTTCGTCACGGTGCTGGGGCACCTGGGCGCGGCGCTGTTCCATGCCTGGGTGCGCCGCGATGGGGTGTTCTCCAGCATGGCACGCGGTGGCAAGGGCGGGCGTTAGCGCGCTTGTCGCGCGGCTGTATGGCCGAGGCTTGCGCGGCGGCGACGGTCTATCGGCAATGTGTCGTCGCGGCTGAGCCGCTCGCAGCCTGCTGTGCCCAATTCCGCATGTGCGCCAGCGACGGCGGACAAGACGCGGCGGGCCTGGATTGCGCAGGATGCAGGTTGCTCATCTTGAGGTCGGCGACGATGGATCGCAGAACATTCCTGCGCCAAGGGATCACCGCTGCGGCGGTGGCCGGTAGCTTGCCGGCGTTGGCCGGCAGCGCTGCCAGTTCCGGCGGCCGTGTGGCCGCCGCGCTACCGCGGTTGGGTGCGGTTCCGCCGGAAGGGTTTGCGGGGCATACGCGTTTGTGCGCATTCCAGCATCTGCAACAGCAGTGGACCGTGTACGAGGACCTGCGCACCTCGCAGGGGGCGTTGCTGCTGGCCAGCGAGAACGGCGTGCTGACCTTGGGCAAGCGTACGGAGCCGGTGTGGGGCAGCGACGCGCCGCCGTATTTCGGGATGAAGTTGTCCGAGGTGGCGATGGCCGAGGCCGATGTGCTGGCCGATCGCTTGCTGCGCGATGGCGATCCGGACGAGGCGCAGGTGCGCGATGTCGCGCCGCCGCCGGCATCGCGACTGGACCCCAAGGACCACAATGGGCGTCTGCCGTGGACCACGTTTGTCGGTACCGTGCAGGGCAACGACACGATGCCGATCTATCCGGACGGGCGTAGCCGCACCTACCGGGCGATCCAGTATTTCCCCGAACTGGCGGATGCCGACAAGGTCGCGCATCGCGAGGAAGGCATGCTCGGTGGCTGGCTGCCGGCGGTGCACAAGGTGGTGCCGGCGGGCGAGGGGCGCTGGTACGACCTGCTGGTGTTCGCCGATGTCGATGCCAGCGACCGCTTCGTGGTGCAGACCTGGCATCGCGCGGTGCTGGTCGAGGGCGGGCGCGCGGTGCGCACGGTCTATGGCTACAGCTACCCGGAGTACCCGCCACGGCGCAATGCCGCCACTGCCGAGGACTTCTATCGCAGTGCGATCGATTTTGCCGCGTCGTGGCAGGCGCGCCTGGCCGACATCGCCCAGGCGCAGCTGCCCGATGCCAGTTGGGCCGACATGGCGCGCTTTGCCTTTGCGCGCGAGTTGGTGGTGCGCCCGGGCGGGGTCTATCCCAAGTACGGGGCGATCGAGCGCGACTACTACGGCAACGAGTACGACGGTTTCCAGGACACGTTCACCAGTTCGCTGTACGCGAACCTGGAATGGGGCCGGTTCGAGCAGGCCAAGGCAGTGCTGGACAACTACTTGTCCGAGTACACCTACGACGACGGCATGATCAACATGCGCGGGCCGGAGACCGGCCAGTTCGGCCTGACCCTGTCGCTGTTGGCGCGCTACCTGCGCTATACCGGGGATAGCGCGCTGCTGCGCAAGCACCTGGGCAAGATCGAGGCGACTGCGCAGATACTGGTGGAGCTGCACGATGCCAGCCTGGCGCTGCCGCGTGGCGAGCATGGGCACGGCCTGATCCACGGCTGGAACGAATCCGACGCCTGCCTGTACCCGGATCCGTCGCTGTGGTGGAAGCCGTATTACGCCAACAGTGCGCTGACGATCCGGGGCTGGGAGGACATCGCTGCGGTGTGGCCGGCGCTGGGCGGGCAGGGCAGCGTGGCGGGGCTGTGGCGCAAGCGCGCGCAACAGTTGCGTGGGCGGCTGCTGGAAAGCATCCATGCCAACATCCGGCGCGATCTGAGCCCGCCGTACCTCGGCCCGCTGCCCGGTACCACCGAGACCTTCCGCCAGGCGATGTCGCAGGAAGATCCCAGCAAGAGCGAGCAGTTGTGGTCGCATCGGGTCTATGCGGAGCTGTTGCAGGCCGACGTCCTGCCGACGGAACTGGCCAACCTGGTGATCGATTGCCTGCGTGGCCACGGCGGCACCACGTTGGGCATCGTCTCCAATATCTGGAAGCCCACGCCGGAGGGGCGCGACATCCTCGGCTTCATTTCCTATGGCTACGCGCAGCAGCTGCTGCGGCTGGACCGGATCGAGGAGTACCTGCTGTTCCTGTATGCGCACCGCTACCAGGCGCATACCCGCGGCAGCTGGACGGCAGGCGAGGTGGCCGGCATCACCGGCGGCATGCCGCTGTTCTGCATGCCGGCGCAGATGACGGTGCCGCTGCTGCTGCGCTGGATGCTGGTGTTCGACCAGGACGACGAGCTGTTCCTGGCGCGGGCGTTGCCACGCGACTGGCTGGCCAGCGGACAGCGGGTGGCGATCGAAGGCGCGCCAACTCCGTGGGGACGCGTTGCGCTGCGGCTGCAATGCGATAAGGCGGCGCAGCGGATCGACGCTGAGCTGGTAGTGCCGGCTCGCGCACCGGGACGCACCTGGCTGACAGTGCGCGCACCTGCCGGGAAGTCACTGGGCAAGGTGCTGGTGGATGGCCGCGAGGTGGCGGTGGTAGGCGAGCATCATGATCGTATCCGGATCGACGCCAAGCCTTCGGCGAAGGTCAGGGTACAGGCCAGCTACGGCTGATGGCGACCTCCAGGGCGGTGGCGCGGGCGGTGCTGTGCTGGTTGCTGCTGCTGGTCGGGACTTCGGCGCAGGCGGCGGCGTCCGCGCCGTTGCACTACCGCCTGGATCTGCGTGCGACGCGGCAATCGTATTTCGAGGTCGCCCTGCAACTACGCGAGGCACCGCAGGATCTGGTGCTGGTGCTGCCGACCTGGACGCCGGGCTATTACCAGCGGATGGACTATGCCGAGCAGGTGGAGCGATTCGAGGTGCTCGACCCGCATGGGCAGCCTCTGCACTGGCGTCGCGAAGACAACCACTGGCGCATCGTCAACCCGGCCGGTGCCCAGCTGACGGTGCGTTACCGCGTGCGTGCCGGCCGCGATTTCGTCGCCAGCAATTGGCTGGATGGGCACAAGGGCCATGTCTCGCCGGCCGGGATGTTCATGCATCCACAAGGCCGGATCGCCCAGCCGGTCGAACTGCGGCTTGAACTGCCCGATGGCTGGGAGGCGGCGACCGCGTTGCCGCGCGATGGCAATGGCGGTTATCGCGCCGAGGACTTCGACCAGCTCTACGACAGCCCGATTCTTGCCGGCAAGCTCACCCGGCTTGCGCCCTTCGAGGTGAGGGGCGTACCGCATGAGGTCGTCGGCGTGGATATGGAGGCCATCGACGGCGCTCTGCTGGTCGCGGACCTGCGCAAGCTGGTGCAGCAGGCGGTCGATCTGATCGGCGAGGTGCCTTACCGGCGCTATACCTTCCTCGGCATCGGCCCGTCCCGGGGCGGCATCGAACACCTGGAGTCCACGGCGGTGGGACTGGGGGGGCAGGGCAACCGCACGGCGGAAGGGCGGCTGCGGCTGGACAGCTTCCTGATCCATGAGTATTTCCACCATTTCAATGCCAAGCGCATCCGCCCGATCGAGCTGGGGCCGTTCGACTACGATCATGGCAGCCGCAGCACCGGGCTATGGGTGGCCGAGGGGCTGACGGTGTACTACGAGGATGTGCTGTTGCAGCGGGCGAAACTGATCGACCAGCCCCAGCGGCTGGGCAACCTGTCCGAGCATATGCGCAGCTACGGCAACCAACGTGGACGCCTGCACCAATCGCTGGCGCAATCCGGCGCCGCGACCTGGGAAGATGGCCCGTTCGGCGGCGATCCCAATACCACGATCACTTACTACGAGAAGGGGCCGGTGGTCGGTGCGATGCTCGACCTGGCGATCCGCCACGCCACCGCCAACCGGCGCTCGCTGGACGACGTGATGCGCACGCTCTATCGCGAGTACTACCAGCGGCAGCGGCGTGGCTGGACGGCACAGGAGTTCCGCGCGGTATGCGAGCGCATCGCCGGCACCGGGCTGGGTGACCTGTTCGCCTATGTGGATACCACTGCCGAGCCCGATTACGCACGCTACTTCGGCTATGCCGGATTGTCGGTGGACCTCGCGTCGACGCCGGAGGCGGGCGGCTGGTTGGGGATCTCGTTCCACCCGGCAGCGCAGGACGGCGACCAGATGCTGGTGGAAGCCGGTTCGCCCGCCTGGAATGCCGGCGTGCGTGGCAACGACCGGCTGCTGCGCATCGATGGCGCCGTGACTACGGTTGGCGATGCGTTGCTGCGGATAAAACCGGTGCTGGCCGACGTTTCGCCGGGGACGCCGCTCACGTTGGTGCTGGCCGATGGCCACGGCGGCGAGCGTCGTGTGATGGTGGCGCTGGGTACGCGGCTGCAACGCCGCTTCACGTTGACGCCGGTCGCCGCACCGACGCCGCTCCAGCGGGCGATCTTGCGTACGTGGTGAGTGGCGGCGGGTCCGGGTAGTTCGTGAACGTTTGGCCGTACGCGGGACCACACAATGACGCGTACGGCACGGACGATCCCGGGCCTCGACCGCCACCTGCAAGCGCTTGCCGCCACCACAGCGTGCGGATTTCCGCATCGCTTTGCAGGAATTGCGACAAGACGGCGAACCTTTCGTTAAGGAAAGATGGCATTGGAGTAAGGATTTTGTGAGCTCCGCGGTGATGAGGGGCATGCGCCCGCCGCATGTCGCCATTGCCGAGCCGAATGGCCAAGGTAGAGGTCTCTGCGTGCAGTAGCTGCGTATCCGCAGAAACCCATGGCCTGTTTGATCCAGTCGTTGACCGGCGCGTTATCGCGCCGGAACGGGTTTGTGTTGCCTTTCGTTCCGTTGCATTCCCCAATCGCTCGCTGAAAAGGAATACCCGATGGTGTGTCGTAGCAAGTCCGTTTCGCGTGCCTCCCGCGCTCCGCTCTGCATCGCCGTGGCCATCGCGATGGCCGCGGTGGCGCCCGCCACGTTCGCGCAGGATGCCGCGGTTGACGACGCGTCCAATACACGCGCGGACGGCAAGGCTACGTCCACCCTCGACGGTATCACCGTCACCGGAACGCATATCCGCCGCGTGGATGCGGAGACCGCCAGCCCGGTGATCACGATCGGTCGCGAACGCATCGAGGACAGCGGCAAGTCCACGGTCGGGGATCTGTTGCAGCAGTTGCCGGCGATGGCCGGCTACCAGGCCAATACCTCGATCAATAGCGGTTTCAGCCATGGCCGGGCGTTGGTGTCGCTGCGTAACCTCGGTTCCCAGCGCACCCTGGTGCTGGTCAACGGTCATCGCATGGCCAGTCCTGCGAGCAGCGTCAGCGCATCGCCCGGCGTCGACGTCAACGCGATCCCGGCTGCGATGATCGAGCGCGTGGAGGTGCTGACCGACGGCGCTTCGTCGGTATACGGATCGGATGCGATCGGCGGCGTGGTCAACATCATCCTGAAGGACAAGTACGACGGCATGGCCGCGACCGTGGACTACGGCCAGAGCGGGCATGGCGACGGTAATCGCCGCAATCTGGGCGTGGAGTGGGGCAAGACCTGGGAAAACGGCAACCTCATCGTCGGGTTGAGCCATGGCTCCAACAACGCGCTGTACAACCGCTCGCGCAGTTTTGCGCATGACCAGCTGAGCTATGACAGCGGCGTGATCGGCAAGATGACCGGCTCCAATAGCCGTGCGGTGCTGGTCGGCGGCAGCGTGGTGACCGCCAACAGCGGCATTGCGCCAGGTAGCACCACCGCCAGCGATTACCACAGCTTCGGCTCCGGTGCGGGCGACCGCTACAACTACTATGGCGACCAGTATCTGGTCACGCCGGTCACGCGTACCAACTTCTCGCTGCACGGGACCTATAACTTCAGCGATAACGTCCAGGGCTACTTGGACATGTTCTGGACCCATAGCAAGACCGCGTCGCGACTGGCGGCCTACGGCATCGGGCTGTCCACGCTGACCGACAGCCTGGCCGAGAACTACTACAACCCGTTCGGCAGCGACTTGTCGGAGTATTACCTGCGCTCGCCGGATGTGTTCACGCGCGAGTACGTGTCGTCGATGGCGCAGACCAGCATCGTCGGCGGCTTTCGTGGTGGCTTCGGCGACAGTTCCTGGCAGTGGGACGCCAACATCGGTTATGCGCGCTACAAGGACAAGCTGGTGCGCTACGGCTTTGCCATCACTTCCGGACTGGCCAATGCGGTCGGCGCGTCTTTCATGGACAGCGATGGGGTGGTCAAGTGCGGCAGCGCCGGCAACGTGATTGCCGGCTGCACCCCGGCCAATGTGTTCAACCCCAACGATCCGGCGACGATCGCCGCGTTGAAGTCGACCCTGCTCCCGGTCGACCTGATGGATGAGAGCACGATGAAGAGCGCCGAGGTCAGCGCCAACGGCAACCTGTTCGCGTTGCCGGCCGGCGACGTGCAGGCCGCGTTCGGCATGGTGTGGCGCAAGAACGACTTCTCGCAGGGAACGCAGAGCAGCGTGGCGGCCGCCGATGCGTTTGGAAACTGCGACTACATGGACGGGTGCATCCTCAACCAGGGTCGCGACGAGACGGTCAAGGAGGCCTATGCCGAGTTCCTGATTCCGTTGCTCAAGGATCTTCCGCTGATTTCCTCGCTCAACCTGGACATCGGCACTCGCTACTCGCGCTACAGCGCCTGGGGTGGCACCACCAACAGCAAGGTCGCGTTGGAATGGCGGCCGATCCCCGACCTGCTGGTGCGTGCCACCGCGTCGGAAGTGTTCCGCGCGCCGGCGCTGGGCGATCTGTATGGCTCTCCCTACAACGGCGTGCTCGATGCCGACGAGGACGATTATTACGATCCCTGCGTTGGCTATACCGGCGGCCACGACGCGGCCTGCGCCAATGTGCCGAGCGATGGCAGTTTCACCAATAGTTCGCAGGTCACCATCATTACCACAGGCAGCGCCAACGCCGGTTTCGACATCAAGCCCGAGTCCGGGCGCTCCTACGATATCGGCGTGGTGTACGACCCGGATTGGCTGCCGGGCTTCTCGGTCAGCGTCGATGCCTGGCGGGTTGGGCTGGAGGACATGATCAGTGGTGCGTCCTACGACTATGTGCTGGACAAATGCTA
>JAATFS010000049.1 GCA_015655035.1 Lysobacterales bacterium
ATCGCGGCCAGCGGCACCGGCCGGGCAACCGCCAGTGGCAGCGATGCGACCGCGCACGGCGCCGGTGCCATCGCTAGCGGTGCCGGCAGTGTGGCCATCGCCGCCCGCAGCACGGCGTCGGGCGGTGCGGCCAGCGCATTGGGCGTGGACAGTACCGCCAGCGGCGGCGGCAGCACCGCGCTGGGCGCCAATGCCAAGGCCTCTGGCGGCGATTCGGTGGCATTGGGTTCCGGTTCGCGCGCGGGCGAGGCAGAGGTGGTGTCGGTGGGCAGCGGCAATGGCGTCGGCGGCCCGGCGACGCGGCGTGTGATCAACGTCGGTGCCGGCAATCTGGTCGCGGGTGGCACCGATGCGATCAATGGTGGGCAGCTGTTCCAGTCGCTGAGCAATGTCGCCAGTTTTCTCGGCGGCGGCGCGGCGCTGGGGACGCAAGGGTTGTTCGTGGCGCCGACCTACCTGATCCAGGGCGCCAGCTACGACAACGTAGGTGCCGCGCTGAGTGCGCTCGATGGCAAGGTCAGCGAGTTGGATACGCGTACCGGCGCGGGCACACCCGGCACTGGTTCGGGCGCGTCCACGTCCACCTCCACGGTGCTCGGGCCGTCGGCGCAGACCAATGACGTGACGGGTTCGGCGGTGGGCGCCAACGCCTACGCGCATGGCCCCAACGACACCGCGATCGGCAGCAACGCACGGGTCTATGCCGATGGCAGCACGGCGCTCGGTGCCAATACCACCATCACTGCGGATGCGACCAACGCGGTGGCGGTGGGCGAGGGGGCGAGCGTGAGCGCGGCCTCCGGCACCGCGTTGGGGCAAGGTGCCTCGGTCACCGCCGAAGGCGCAGTGGCACTGGGGCAGGGCTCGGTTGCCGATCGTGCCAATACGGTCTCGGTCGGCAGGGCTGGCAGCGAGCGCCAGATCGCCAATGTCGCCGCAGGCAGCGCGGCGACCGATGCGGTCAACGTACAGCAGATGCAGGCGGCCGACACACAGACCTTGGGTTCAGCCAACAGCTATACCGATGGCCGCTTCAGCTCGCTGTCGGACACGTTCGAGACCTACAAAGGCGAAATCGACGACCGCTTCCGTCGCCAGGATCGCCGCATCGATCGCCAGGGCGCGATGAATGCGGCAATGCTCAACATGGCGACCAGCGCGGCCGGTATCCGCACCCAGAACCGGGTCGGTGTCGGTGTCGGCTTCCAGAGCGGCGAATCGGCACTGTCGCTGGGTTATCAGCGTGCGATCAGTGATCGCGCCACGGTGACGCTGGGCGGCGCGTTCAGCGGCGACGACAAGTCGGTTGGCGTCGGCGCCGGTTTCGGCTGGTGAACACCTGGGCGTTATCGATGCGATACCGCCCGCGTTTGTGCAACGCCCGAGGGCAGGGGCGGGCAGGAAACCTTGGCTGGGCCGGCCAACGGAATCGCACGGAATCTCATGGCCGAACTGACGCCTGATCCACGAAAAACCGAAGAGGACTTCAACGTGATCGAAAAGAACTTCCGTCTTACCCCCCTTGCGGGGGCCGTCCTGGCGATGGCGCTTGGCGTCTCCAGTGCGCATGCCGCCGCGCCCAAGCTGCTTGTCAAGGAAGCCAGCCAGTCCACGCCGGCCAATGCAGCGAGCAGCAGTCGCCTAATCGTGCGCTACAAGGATGGCAGCTCCGCCGCCAGCAGCCGTGCCACCAAGCTGAGCACGGTGCAGTCGGCGCTGACCCGTTCGGGCGTGGCCAGCAGCGCGCGCAGCGGTGCGGTGGCATTGAAAGCCAACTATCTGCGAAAGCTAGGCATCGGTGCCGATCTGATCAAGCTGTCCGGCAAGCTGGACAAGGCGCAACTGGCCAAGGTGGTGGCCGAGATCAAGGCCGATCCATCGGTGGCCGAGGTGCAGGTCGATCGGATGCTCCGCGCTACCGACATCAAGCCGGCGGCGATCACGCCGCAACTGGTGCCGGACGATCCCTATTACGCCCAGTACCAGTGGCACTACAACAGTGCCACTGGCGGTATCAATGCGCCGGCGGCGTGGGACGTATCGCAGGGTGAGGGCATCGTGGTCGCGGTGCTGGACACCGGCATCCTGCCCGATCACCCGGATTTTTCCGGCAATCTGCTGCAAGGCTATGATTTTATTTCCGATTCGTTCGTTTCACGGCGGGCGAGCGACGAACGGGTGCCGGGCGCACTGGATTACGGCGACTGGAATCCGGTCGAAGGCGAGTGCTACACCGACCCGGAACCCTCGCCGGTCCAGGATAGCAGCTGGCACGGCACCCACGTGGCCGGCACGATCGCCGAGGCCACCAACAATGGGGTAGGCATGGCCGGCGTTGCGCACAAGGCCACGGTGCTGCCGGTGCGCGTGCTTGGCCGTTGCGGCGGCTATACCTCCGATATTGCCGACGCCATCATCTGGGCGTCGGGCGGCAGCGTGGAAGGCGTGCCTGCCAACGCCAATCCGGCCGAGGTCATCAACATGAGCCTGGGCGGCGGTGGCAGCTGCGATTCGGTCACCCAGACTGCGATCAACCAAGCGGTCTCGCGCGGGACCGCAGTGGTGGTGGCGGCGGGCAACTCCGCAGATGACGCGGCCAACTACTCGCCGGCCAGCTGCGACGACGTGATCAGCGTAGGTGCAACCCGCGTCACCGGTGGCATCGCCTATTACTCCAACTACGGCACCAAGGTGGACCTGTCGGGGCCGGGCGGTGGCGGCAGTGTCGATGGCAATCCGGGCGGTTATGTCTGGCAGGCCGGCTACGACGGCGCGACCACGCCGACGTCCGGCGCCTATACCTACATGGGCATGGGGGGCACCTCGATGGCTTCGCCGCACGTGGCTGCTACCGTCGCACTGGTACAGAGCGCAGTGACCGCCGCCGGCAACGCGCCGCTCACCCCGGCGGCGGTGGAAACCCTGCTCAAGCAGACGGCGCGTGCGTTCCCGGTCACTCCGCCCAGCAGCACGCCGATCGGCAGCGGTATCGTCGATGCCAAGGCGGCACTGGACAAGGCGTTGGAGGAGCCGTGCGATGCGGACGTCGAGGAATGCGCGCCCTCGGCCACCGTGCTAACCAACAAAGTCGCCGTTGGCGGGCTTGCCGACGCGGCTGGCAGTGAACGGCTGTACAGCTTCACCGCCGAGGCCGGCAAGGTGCTCAGCTTCATCGCCTATGGCGGTTCGGGCAATGTTTCGCTGTACGCAAGCCTGGGTGCAGCGCCAACCGCGAGCAGCCACGACGCCAAGTCCACCCGTCCTGGCAACAGCGAGACCATCCGTTTCACCGCACCGAAGGCCGGCACGTATTACATCAAGCTGGTCGGCGAGGCGGCCTATGGTTCGGTGAGTATCGTCGCGCGGCAGTGAATGCGTCATTGATGTGACGACGGGTCCCGGTCCTTGACCGGGACCTTTTTTTTTGCTTTCCGCCATGCGGTGCCGGCTGTTTGCGACAAGCTGCTAAAGTCTCCACGAATATCGGGAGGTAGCAGTGAACGGGGTTGTTGTGGATAGCGTCGAACGCCAGAGTGCCGAGACACGCATTGTAGAGGCGTTGTTGCAGCGTCGTCGGCTGAAGGAAGGCGATCTGTTGCGCGCGCGCCAGTTGCAGGCCGAATCCGGCCTGGGCCTGCTCGCGTTGCTGGGACGGCTGGGGCTGGTGTCCGAGCGCGATCATGCCGAGACCTGTGCCGAGGTGATGGGCCTGACGTTACTGGATGCCAAACAGGTGCCCGATACCTCGCCGGAGATGTTGCCGGAAATCCAGGCACTGTCGCCGCGTTTCCTCAAGCAGTTCCACGTCTGCCCCCTTGGCGATAACGCGGGCGTGGTCGAGCTGTGGGTCGCCGATCCGTTCGAACCCTACGCGATCGACGCGGTGCGGCTGGCCAGCGCTTGCCAGATCCGTTTGCAGGTAGGGCTGCGCTCGGAGATCGATGATCTGATCGAGCGCTGGTTCGGCCAGGGCCGCAGTGCGATGGGCACCATCGTGGAAACCGCCGATGGCGAATCAGGCGCCACTGACGATGTCGAGCAATTGCGCGACCTGGCGTCCGAGGCGCCGGTGATCCGGCTGGTCAACCTGGTGATCCAGCGGGCGGTGGAGCTGCGCGCGTCCGATATCCATATCGAACCCTTCGAGAACCGGTTGAAGGTGCGCTACCGCGTCGATGGCGTGCTGGTGGAAGGCGAAAGCCCGCCGAGCAAGCTGACCGCAGCGGTGATCAGCCGCGTCAAGATCATGGCCAAGCTCAATATCGCCGAGCGCCGCCTGCCGCAGGATGGGCGCATCATGCTGCGGGTACAGGGCAAGGAACTGGACCTGCGCGTGAGCACGGTGCCCACCGCGCATGGCGAAAGCGTGGTGATGCGCTTGCTCGATCGCGAGACGGTGGTGTTCGACTTCCACAAGCTCGGCTTCACTGAGGCGTTCCTGCCACAGTTCCGCAGGGTGCTGGAACAGCCGCACGGGATCCTGCTGGTGACCGGCCCCACCGGTTCGGGCAAGACCACCACGCTGTACACCGCGCTGAGCCAGCTCAATACCGCCGACGTCAAGATCATCACCGTCGAGGACCCGGTCGAATACCAGATAGAGGGCATCAACCAGATCCAGGCCAAGCCGCAGATCGGGCTGGATTTCGCCAACGCGCTGCGCAGCATCGTGCGCCAGGATCCGGACATCATCATGATCGGCGAGATGCGCGACCTGGAAACCGCGCGCATCGCGATCCAGTCCGCGCTCACCGGCCACCTGGTGCTGTCCACGCTGCATACCAACAACGCCGCCGGCGGCATCACCCGCTTGCTCGACATGGGCGTGGAGGATTATCTGCTGACGTCCACCATCAACGGCATCCTGGCCCAGCGGCTGGTGCGACGGCTGGAACCGACGCATGCCGAGCGCTATCCGGCCTCGCCGGAGGAAATCGAGAAATTCGGCCTGCGCCGGTTGCAGCCGGACGGTGAAATCTGCTTGTACCGCCCGCGCGCGTCGGCGCTCGCGCCCACCGGCTACCTGGGCCGCACCACCATCGTCGAGTTCCTGGTGATGAACGACGAATTGCGTCGCGCGGTGATGCGGCGTGCCGGCATGGGCGAGATCGAACAGCTCGCGCGCCAGGCCGGCATGCGCACGATGTACGAGGATGGGCTGTTGAAGGCGCTGCGTGGCGAGACCACGATCGAGGAAGTGCTGCGGGTGACGGAGGACGCATGAGCCAGCCAGCGAGCAAGCGGCCGCGGCCGGTAACGGCGGATTGCGTGGGGTCGGGCCATGGCGACGGCCGGCGTGCGCTTGCATTGCCTGCCTCAGCTGTCGGCATCCGGGTTCGGCGCTGATGCCGCTGTATCGCTACAAGGCACTGGATGCCCACGGCGAAATGCTCGACGGCCAGATGGAAGCGGCCAGCGACGCCGAGGTGATCGCGCGCCTGCAGGAGCAGGGTCATCTGCCGGTGGAAGCACGCCTGGCCAATGGCGATACCGCAGCGCCGTCGTTGCGCACTTTGCTGCGCAAGAAACCGTTCGATACCGCCGCGCTGGTGCAGTTCACCCAGCAGTTGGCGACGCTGATCGGTGCAGGGCAGCCGCTGGACCGTGCGCTGTCGATCCTGATGGACCTGCCGGAGGACGAGAAGAGCCGGCGCATCATCGGCGACATCCGCGATGCCGTGCGCGGCGGCGCGCCGCTGTCCAGTGCGCTGGAACGCCAGCACGGGCTGTTCTCGCGGCTCTACATCAACATGGTGCGTGCCGGTGAAGCCGGTGGCAGCCTGCATGACACCTTGCAGCGCCTGGCCGACTACCTGGAGCGTAGCCGCGAACTCAAGGGCAAGGTGGTCAACGCGCTGATCTATCCCGCGATCCTGCTTGCGGTGGTGGGCTGCGCGTTGCTGTTCCTGCTCGGCTACGTGGTGCCGCAGTTCGCGCAGATGTACGAGAGCCTGGACGTGGCGCTGCCGTGGTTCACCCAGGCGGTGCTGTCGGTGGGCCTGTTCGTGCGCGACTGGTGGATCGTGTTGCTGGTGATCCCGGCCGTGGCGGCGATCTGGCTGGATCGCAAGCGGCGCGATCCGGCGTTCCGGGCCGCACTGGATGCCTGGCTGTTGCGGCAGCGGCTGGTGGGCCCGCTGATCGCCAAGCTCGAGACCGCGCGCCTGAGCCGCACGTTGGGCACCCTGCTGCGCAACGGCGTGCCGTTGCTGGCGGCGCTGGGCATTGCCCGCAACGTGCTGTCCAACCTTGCATTGGTCGAAGATATGGGCAACGCCGCTGACGACGTCAAGAATGGCCATGGGCTGGCGTCGTCGCTGGCGCGCGGCAAGCGCATCCCCCGGCTGGCGTTGCAGATGATCCAGGTGGGCGAGGAGTCAGGCGCGCTGGATATCATGTTGCTCAAGACCGCCGACACCTTTGAGCAGGAAACCGCACTGGCGATCGACCGCATGCTGGCCGCGCTGGTACCGCTGATCACGCTGGTGCTGGCCTCGGTGGTGGGGCTGGTGATCGTTTCCGTGCTGGTGCCGCTGTACGACCTCACCAATGCGATCGGCTGACGCTGGTTTTCTGCTACCACTTTTCAACATGTATTCCGGAGGAATTCCGCCAATGATCAACCGACGCTCGCTGACTCGTTCACCTTCTGCCGCCCGCCAGGCCGGCATGAGCCTGCTGGAGATCATCATCGTCATCGTGCTGATCGGCGCGGTGCTCACCCTGGTCGGCAGCCGGGTGCTTGGCGGTGCCGATCGCGGCAAGGCCAATCTGGCCAAGTCGCAGATCCAGACGCTGGCCGGCAAGATCGAGAACTTCCAGCTGGATACCGGCAAGCTGCCGAGCAAGCTCGATGAACTGGTCACCCAGCCGGGCGACGGCAGTGGCTGGCTGGGGCCGTACGCAAAGCCGGCCGAACTCAACGACCCGTGGGGCCACCCGATCGACTATCGCGCCCCGGGCGAAGGTCAGCCATTCGATCTGATCAGCCTGGGCAAGGATGGGCGTCCGGGTGGCAGCAGCTATGACGGGGATATCAAGTACGAGTGAGCCTGGAGTGCATCGCCTTCCCGCCGTCGCGCAGTGCCGCCGCCGGACCCCGCCGGCGCGTAGCGGCATGGGCGGTGTCACGCTGTTGGAAATGCTGCTCGTGATCGGCTTGATCGCGGTCGCCGGATTGCTGGCGGCTGCGGTGCTGACCGGCGGCATCGAAGGCTTGCGCCTGCGCTCCAGCGGCAAGGAGCTCGCTTCGCAGTTGCGCTACACGCGCACGCAGGCCATTGCCACCGGCACGCCACAGCGATTCCTGATCGATCCGGTGCAGCGCCGCTGGCAGGCAGCTGGCGGCCACCACGGCACGCTGGCGGCGTCGCTGGCCGTGCGCTTCACCGGCGCGCGCCAGGTGCAGGCGCGCACGGATGAAGGCGCGATCCAGTTCTTCGCCGACGGCGCCTCCACTGGCGGCTGCGTCGAGCTGATGGTCGATGATGCCGCCTGGCGCATCGACGTAAGCTGGATCACCGGCGAGGTCCGATCCGGGCCTGTGCGCGCGGCGCTGCGATGAACACCCAGCGCGGCTACACCTTGATCGAGGTCATCGTCGCCTTCGCGCTGCTGGCGCTGGCGCTGACCTTGTTGCTGGGCACCTTGTCCGGCGCGGCGCGGCAGGTGCGCAATGCCGACGAGATCAGCCGCGCGACCCTGCATGCGCAGTCGCTGCTGGCGGTACAGGGCGTACAGGCGCCGTTGCTGCCGCATCGTGAGCAGGGCGAGTTCGAACAAGGCCATTACCACTGGACGCTGGACGTCGCGCGCTACGACGATCCGCATCAGCGGCAAGGCGATCGCCAGTCCGTGGGGGCGCCGGAGTTGTTGCAGCTGACCCTGGCGGTACGCTGGGGCGAGGACGCGCGGCAACGCCTGCAATGGCGCACGTTGCGGCTGGTCCTGGCGGCGGTAGCGGGCACGCCGCCATGAACCGACGGCAGTCGGGTTTCACCTTGATGGAAGTGCTGCTGGCCACGGTGTTGCTGGCTGGCGGCTTGACCTTGGCGTTCGCCACGCTGCGCTCGGCCAGCGCGGTGAGCCAGCGCGGCGAGTCGATCGCGCGCCACAGCGAACGCGTGCGTGCGGTGGAAGCATTGCTGCGCACCCGTCTGTCCAGCGCGTTGCCTGCGGCAATGGGCGTCGATCCGAATACGCAACAGCCGATCCTGTTCGTGGGCGAACCGCAGCGCATGCGCTTCGTCGCCGATGTACCGGATTACCTGGGGCGTGGCGGGCCGTATCTGCATGAGCTGTCGGTGCTGGGCAGCGGCCAGCAGCGCAGCCTGCAGATCGGCCTGACGATGGTGCAGTCCGGTGTGGAAGTGGCCGAGTCCACGCCGGTGCCGCCGGAGCCGCTGGCAACGGGATTGGAACAGGTGAGTTTCCAGTATCGGGGGATCGATCCGGAACGTGGCCAGCTCGGCGACTGGCAGCCGCAATGGGCATGGCACGACCGCCTGCCGCTGCTGGTGCGCATCGATATCGGCCAGGGGCGTTCGCAATGGCCCCCGCTGGTGGTGGCGCTGCCGCAGGCCGGCGGCGCGGTGGCGCAACCATGAACGCCACGCGGATGCGTGGCGCCGCGCTGGTGCTGGTGCTGTGGTTGATCGCGTTGCTGACTGCGATGGTGGGCGCGTTCGCGCTGAGCGCGCGGGTGGAAGCGATGCAGGGCAGCGTTCTACGCAGCAGTGCGCAGGCGCAGGAATATGCGCGCGCCGGCGTGGAGTACGCGCTGGCGCGCCTGCAGTCCGGACCGGCGCAAGCGCGCTGGCAGCCGGATGGGCGTCGCTATCGCTGGCAGTTCGGCGACGCCCAGGTCGAGATCCGCATCATCGACGAGAGCGGCAAGGTCGATTTGAACGCCGCCGATTCGGAATTGCTTGCGGCATTGGCTCGTGCCGTCGGCGCCGCGCAAGGCCAGGACGCGCGCATCGCCGCCGCCATCGTGGACTGGCGCGATGAGGACAATCTCGCCTCGCCCGGCGGCAGCGCCGAGGACAGCGACTATGCCGCGGCCGGCTTG
>JAATFS010000366.1 GCA_015655035.1 Lysobacterales bacterium
CCTTCGTCGACCACATTCTGCACCGCGCGCAGCACCACTTCTTCCTCGCCCTCGGCGTACACCACGCGCTGCTTGTCGGCGCGCGCGCGGTCGTAGACCGGCTTCATCATCAGGCTGGTGCGGTAGACGAACTGGCCCAGCTTGTCGCGGTAGGCGGCCATATCCTCGATCGGGCGGGTCGCCACCCCCGAATCCATTGCCGCCTGCGCCACCGCTGCCGACAGTTCCACCAGCAAGCGCGGGTCGAGCGGACGCGGGATCAGGTATTCGGGACCGAAGCTCGGGGTTTCGCCGCCGTAGGCCGCACCCAGGTCGGAGGCCTCGCGCCGCGCCATCGAGGCGATCGCCTTGACGCAGGCGATCTTCATTTCCTCGTTGATCGTGGTCGCGCCGACATCCAGCGCGCCCCGGAACAGATACGGGAAACACAGTACGTTGTTGACCTGGTTCGGATAGTCCGAACGGCCGGTGCCGATGATCGCATCCGGACGCACCGCCTTGGCCGCTTCCGGGGTGATCTCCGGATTCGGGTTGGCCAGCGCGAAGATCACCGGATTGGGCGCCATCGTGGCTACCATTTCCGGGCTGAGGATGCCGGCGGCCGACAGGCCCAGGAAGATGTCGGCGCCCTCCACGATCTCGGCCAGAGTGCGCTTGTCGGTATCGCGCGCATAGCGGGCTTTTTCCGCATCCAGGTCGTTGCGGCCGGTATGGATCACGCCATCCCGATCGAACGCCAGGATGTTCTCCGGCTTCAATCCCAATGCGACCAGCATGTTCACGCAGGAGATGCCGGCGGCGCCCATGCCGGTGGTCGCCAACCTGACCTCACCGATCTTCTTGCCGGTCACTTCCATCGCATTGATGACCGCCGCGCCGACGATGATCGCGGTGCCGTGCTGGTCGTCATGGAACACCGGGATGTTCATGCGCTCGCGCAACTTGCGCTCGACTATGAAACATTCCGGCGCCTTGATGTCTTCCAGGTTGATGCCGCCGAAGGTCGGCTCCAGGCTGGCGATGATGTCCACCAGCTTGTCCGGATCGTTCTCGTCGATCTCGATGTCGAACACATCGATGCCGGCGAACTTCTGGAACAGCACGCCCTTGCCTTCCATCACCGGCTTGCCGGCGAGTGGACCGATGTTGCCCAGGCCGAGCACCGCCGTGCCGTTGGAGATCACCGCCACCAGGTTGCCGCGCGCGGTCAGCTCGCTGGCCTGCCGTGGGTCTTCGACGATGGCTTCGCAAGCGAACGCCACACCCGGCGAGTAGGCCAGCGACAGATCGCGCTGGGTCAGCATCGGCTTGGTCGCGATGACCTTGATCTTGCCGGCCGGCTGCTGGCGGTGATAGTCGAGTGCGGCCTGTTTGAATTCTTCTTTGGACATTGCGGGAGACTTGGCTCTGGACACGGAATGCGCGCGGGATTGCTCGATTCTACATCGCAAGGGAAGGCGCGGGAGGCGGCTTCCCCATGGGGTGGCCCGGGAAAGGCACCCCGGTCAGCTGCGGTAGAGGCATCGGCAGCACTGGATCACACCGCGGCCTGGCATCTCGCCGGCCAAAGGCGTCGCCACGCGCAGCCGGCTCAAAACACCACCTGCGTGCGTATGCCCAGGGTATTGCCGGAGTCCGGCCCCTGGAACGCACCGACCTGATTGTCGGTTTTCCAGTGCACGTAGTTGAGCATCAACCGCGACCAATTGTTTAGATACCAGTTCAAGCCCAGGGTCCAGGCATTGCCTTCGCCACCGCGCGCGGCATCGGTGAAGTCGTATTTGTCGTAACGCGCGGCCAGCTCGAACGCGCCTGCGCCGCCTTCGGTGACCGGATGCAGTACCCGGGTGGTGCCCCAGATTCCGGCGCGACTGCCGAAGCCTGGCTTTTCTCCAGTGATCAGCCAGCCGGCATAGACCGAGGCCGCCTTCTGCTCGAGCGGATCGCCCGTATTCGATTCGATGGTGCGATCCGTGTATTCGCCGAATGCCCATAGGCTGCGGTATACGCCGCCCACCTCGAGGCCATAGGCATGGTCGCTGGTGGGCTCGTCGATACCACCGGCCGAAATCTGCACCTGGCTGTTCCAGCCCAGCGCCACGCGCGAGGTTTTGTTGATCCTGTCCACACTGGAACTGAGATGCTCATACCAGTACCAGGCACCCAGGTGCACGAAGCCTTCGCCGCCCTTGAGCGGATTCCAGTGTGCGCGTGCCAGGTAGGCGATGCTGTCGTTGGCATCGCCGGTATTGCCGACGTCGTCGCCAGTGACGGTCAGGCTGGCATGCCAGCCATCACCGAATATCCGCGCGCTCAGCCCAAGACCGTAATAGCCGCCTTGTTGCGCACCGACCGAAGCCACCGCATTGCGTTCCATGAACGGCGTACTGACGCCGCTGCTGGCACCATCCAGGCTGCGGTCCTTGAGCTTGTTGCCGACGTACAGCTCCAGCGGCAGCTCCCCGAACGCAGCGTCCCAGGACAGATAGGTGTCCTTCAACGAAACCTCGTTGCCCGCGAAATCCGCTTCCAGCTTGTAGCCCAGATCGCCCATCTCGCCCTCGACGCCAAGGCGGCCGCTGGCCAGGTCGGTACCGGTGATGTTGCGCTCGTCGAATGCGGAACCATGCGTGCCGGTGAGATCCATCACCACGCGCCCGCGCGGATGGAAGCTGAAGTTGCCATCGCTGCTCTTGAATTCCGGCCCGCCCTTGCGCCAGCTGACGTTGCCATTGGAACGGCCATTGCCCGTTCCAGTGGCCGCCAGTTGTGCGACCTGTGCCTGCAGGATCGCAAGGTCGTCCTGGCGGGTATCGGCCAGTGCCCCGGCAAGCTGGGTCTGCGCCGGATCGGCAACGGCGGCACTGCCGGCGCCGGCCTCTTGCGCATGTTCCAACGCGGCCAGCCGCTGATTCAACGCGCGTATCTGCTCGGTCTGTTGCCGCAGTTGCTCGGCTTGCTGCTGCAGCAGATTGCGCAGCTCGGCCTCGCCGGCCAAGCTGCCGGCCATGACCGGCGATGCGATGGCCAAAGCGGCCCCTGCTGCCGCGACGAGCGCGGCATTACGTATCCGATTCATTGAAGTCCCTCCCAGGATGACGAATCGTTTCAAAAAACGCTGGCGATGCGGCCGGGCGTGCCTCAGTCGCCTTGGCGTTCGGCGTCGGTCGCCGGCCTCTCCGGCAGGCGCAACGGCTTGGGCGGTGCATCCAGCAGCGCATGGCTGCGCGCCCAATTGGCGAACAGCCGTGGCCATTGCGCCACCAGCGTGCCGGGCTGGCCCAGCCCCCAGCTATGCCCGCCCTTCTCGAACAGATGCAACTCAACCGGGATCCCGATCGCATGCGTGGCCTGGTACATCGCCACGCTGTGGCCAACGTCGACGATCGGATCGTCCACCGCCTGCGCCAGGAACACCGGCGGCATGTCCTTGCGCACGTGGGTTTCCACCGAATACGCCTCCGCCGCATCGGGCTGCGAACTCAATTCGCGCCGCGAGCGGGTCTTGTCCAGCGGCGGTTGCAACGACACCACCGGATAGATCATCGCCAGGAAATCCGGACGCGCGGACAGCCGGTCGGCCGCATCCACCGCCGGATAGAACTCGGTATCGAAGCGCGTGCCGATCACCCCGGCCAGATTGCCGCCAGCGGAAAATCCGATCACGCCGATCCGGTTCGGATCGACGCCGAGCTCGGCGGCCTTCGAACGCATCAGGCGCATCGCGCGTTGGCCGTCCTGGAATGGCGACACCGCGCTCCAGCCATCGGCCGGGAGCCGGTAATAGACCACCGCCGTGGTCACGCCAAGCGATTGCAGCCACTGCGCCGCAGGCCGCGCCGCGCCGCCGATCTGGATGCGGAAATAGCCGCCGCCGCCATAGATCACCGCCGCAGTGCCGTTGGGATGCTCGGGACGATAAATATCCATGCGCGCATCGCTAACCCGGGAAACCGCACCGCGCGCACTGCCTTCGCTGCCGACTTTCTCCGGGCCGGCAACGGTCGCCGGCCAGTGGTTCTGCGGCCAGAGATGCACGGTTTCCACCGGCGCGGCCTGCGCCTGGAACCCGCTGCCGAGCAGAATGCAGGCCAGCAGCCACCCTGCCGGCCTGCGCCCGGCAATTCGTTCGATACTCATGAGGCCCTCCCTCATCGTTTCGATGGAATGCTGGCTCCAGTCCGGAACCAGCCGTCGATGGCGCTCCCTCGCCGTTCGCTTGCTCCAGCGGGACCGCCCAGCCGGTCCCGCACAACGACGAAGGCGACCTTGCGGCCGCCTTCGTCATCGGATCAATCCGGGCTCTTGTCATCGGTCGGGATGCCGGCCGCCAGCACTGCCGCGCTCGGCCCGGCGACCAATTCGGCGTCGCCACCATCGAGGACCCGCTTGAGTTGCTCGGTATCCAGTGCATTTTCCCAGCGCGAGACCACCACGGTCGCCACCGCATTGCCGATGAAGTTGGTCAGCGAGCGACATTCGCTCATGAAGCGATCCACGCCCAGGATCAGCGCCATGCCTGCAACCGGCACTTCCGGTACCACCGCCAGGGTGGCCGCCAGGGTGATGAATCCCGCGCCGGTAACGCCCGCCGCGCCCTTGGAACTGAGCATCGCCACCAGCAACAACGCGATCTGGTGCCCGAGCGTCAGCTCGGTGTTGGTCGCCTGGGCAATGAACAGCGCCGCCAGCGTCATGTAGATGTTGGTGCCATCCAGGTTGAACGAATAGCCGGTTGGCACCACCAGGCCCACCACCGACTTCTTGCAGCCGGCCTTTTCCATCTTTTCCATCAGCGACGGCAGCGCCGACTCCGACGAGGACGTGCCCAGCACCAGCAGCAGTTCGGCTTTCAGATAGCGGATCAGCTTGAGGACCGAGAACCCGCACAGCCGGCATACCACGCCCAGGATCACCACCACGAACAGTACCGAGGTCAGGTAGAACGAGCCCACCAGCCAGGCAAGATTGACCAGCGACTCGACGCCGTACTTGCCGATGGTGAAGGCGATCGCGCCGAACGCACCGATCGGAGCGGCCTTCATCAGGATGTGCACCAGCCGGAACACCGGCGCGGTCAGCGACTCCAGCAAGGTCAGCACCGGACGCCCGCGCTCTCCCACCAGCGCCAGCGCGATGCCGAACAGCACCGCCACGAACAGCACCTGGAGGATGTTGCCATCGACGAAGGCGCTGACCAGCGTCGCCGGGATGATGTCCATCAGGAAGCCGGTCAGGGTCAGCTCGTGCGACTTCTCCACGTAGCTGTGCACCGCAGCCTGATCCAGATCGGCCGGGTTGATGTTCATGCCCGCGCCCGGCTGCACCACATGCGCGACGACCAGGCCCACGATCAGCGCCAGCGTGGAAAAGAACAGGAAATACGCCATCGACTTGGCAAACACCCGGCCGACCGTCCTGAGGTGGGTCATGCCGGCGATGCCGGTGACGATGGTCAGGAAGATGACCGGTGCGATGATCATCTTCACCAGTTTGATGAATGCATCGCCGAGCGGTTTCAGGCTTTCGGCGAAGGCCGGCTCGAAATGGCCCAGCAGGGCGCCGAGGACGATCGCCACCACTACCTGGAAGTAGAGCTGCCGGTAGAAGGGCACAGGGGCCACCTGCGGGCGGTCGGTCGTGCTGATGTGCATGAAAGTGCTCCGTTAAACAGAAAAGCACCCGGCCGGGCGCCTCATCGAGGACGCATTCTGCGCACACTGGCCGGAATCAGCAGATAACCTATTGGTACTACGTAACCTATTGGTCGTATTGGAATAGTCTGCGAGGATCATGGTCGTAGACTCAATCGCTCCGGGAACGATTGCCCTAGCAGGCGGGCGACCCCCACGCCCGGAGACGCCTTCGCCGCATTCCCGCAGGAGTGCACGGAGGTGGTGTGTACCCGCACGACCCTTGCCTGGTGCAGGGCAAGTGCGACGCGTCGCATCCCTAAACAAAGGTGGACCGAAACCATGCGTCATTCCCTGCTATTCACCGTGCTGTGCCTGGCGGCGCCGGCCGCTGCCGAAGCGGCCAACATCGAGAACTGGCCAACCAAATACCGCTTCAGCGACGCGACCGAGGCCGCGCTGACCGGCAACTTCGGCTACGACTACAACGACTTCTCCGGCGACGACCGCCTGGAAGACAAAGACTTCATGCGACGCAAGGAGTTCGGCGCGACCTTGAAGAAAAAGGGCGCCTACGACGCCATGGTGTACTTCGACTTCCAGGCCAAGCTGTGGCTGGACGTGTTCTTCCGCTTCGAGACCAAGGCGCTGCTGGGCAAGGACTACGGCCGCATCCGCCTGGGCTATATCAAGACCCCGGTCGGCCTGGATGCCGGCACCAGCTCGCGCGCCGTCAGTTTCCTTGAGACCGCGCTGCCGGTGCAGGCCATCTACGCCGGGCGCCGAACCGGGCTGGAATGGGTATTGGAGCGCCCGCACTACCTGTTGCAAGCCGGCGCTTACGGCGGCAAGGACCTGCAGGGCGACAACCCCGGCACCACGCAGGCCGTGCGCGGGGTGTGGACGCCCATCAACGCGCCCGGCGAAGTGCTGCACCTGGGCCTGGCCTACTCGCAGGAAAATCCGCGCGGCTTTCACAACGGCCTCGGCGTGAGCCTGCCACCCAGCGTGCGCCTGCGCGCACGACCGGAAGCGGGCCTGACCGATGTACGGCTGGTGGATTCAGGCAACCTCGTCGAGGTCGAGCAGATCCAGCGCAGCGGGTTCGAAGGCATCTGGATCCACGGCCCGCTCTCGGTGCAGGGCGAAGCACTGCAAGCCCACGTCACTCGCCACGACGGCTTGCCCGACTACGACGTGGCGGGCGAATACATCTACGGCAGCTGGGTGCTGACCGGCGAATCGCGGCCCTATGCGGCCGGCGCGGTGGCCAACATCAAGCCTGGGCACAGCTATGGCGCAATCGAGCTGCTGGCCCGTTACAGCCACCTGGACCTGGACGATGGCACCATCCTCGGCGGACGCCAGCACGATTGGACCCTTGGTGCCAACTGGTATCTGACCAGCCATTTCAAGTTCCAGGCGAACTACACCAAGACCCACGCCAACCGGGCAGGACTGGCGACCGAGCCGGAGATCATCGAACTGCGGGCGCAAGTCCAGTTCTGATCCGCGCCACGCTCAGCGGCCGTGCCGATGCGGTGCGGCCGCTCTCGCTGGCATGCGCGGCTACCCGCGCCGCTTCGCCCGCTTCATACTTGCGCGCATGTATCCCTCCCAGCGACGCCGCCTGCTGCTGTCCCTGGTCGCGGTGATCGGCGGCATGTTGCTGGCGATGCTGGCGGCCGGACACCTCGTTGAACGCCGCGTACAGCGCGAAGAAAGCGCCACAGTGCGCCGGCAACTGGAGCTGTACGCACAAGCGTTGCAGCAGCGTATCGATCGCTACCGCACCCTGCCGCAGATCCTCGCCCTGGACCCGGAACTGCGGGCCGCCGTGCTGGCCCCTCTGAGCGAGGACGAAGTCGCTCGGCTCAACCTCAAGCTGGAACGCGCCAACAGCGTGACCCGTTCCTCCACCCTGACCCTGATCGATCGGCACGGCACCGCGTTGGCCGCCAGCAACTGGCACGAACCACGCAGCAACGTCGGCGTGGACTACAGCTTCCGTCCCTACGTGCAGCAGGCCCTGGCCACCGGCACCGGGCACTTCTACGGCATCGGCATGACCACCGGCGAAGCCGGCTACTTCCTGTCCCAGGCCATCCGCGACGACGACGGCCGGGTGGCCGGCATGGTCGTCATCAAGATCGCGCTGGCCGCGCTCGAACAGGAGTGGTTGCAGACACCGGACATCGTGCTCGCCTCCGATTCGCACGATGTAGTGTTCCTGGCCAGCCGCGACGATTGGCGCTACCGCATGCTGCGGCCGCTGGCCGGCCACGACCGGGAGGAACTTCAGGCCACGCGCCAGTACTCCGCCCAGGTCCTGCTGCCGCTACAGCGGCGCATCCTCAAGGACCTCGGCCATGGTGGCGTACTGACCCAGGTGCGCCAGCCCGCACTGGCCGGCCCCGTGCTGTGGCAGACCTTGCAGGTGGCCGAGAGCGGCTGGCGACTGCATCTGCTGCACGACACCCGCAGCAGTGTCGTCGCCGGCCGCGCCGCCGCGATCGCCGCCGGCGGCGCCTGGCTGGCAATTGCGCTGCTGCTGCTGTTCATCCAGCAACGCCGCCGCCTGTCGGCACTGCGCCAGCGCAGCCGGCGCGAGCTGGAGACACTGCTGCAACAGCACGCACAGGAGTTGCGGACCGCCCAGGACGGTATCGTCGAAGCAGCGCAGCAAGCCAATACCGGCCTGAGCCGCAGCCTGGAACATCTGCCGCAGGGCGTGGTGATCATCGATGCCGAGCTGCGCCTGGTCGCCTGGAACTCACGCTACATCGACCTGTTCCGCTTTCCACCGGACCTGGTGCGGGTAGGCCGGCCGATCGAGGACCTGTTCCGCTACAACGCGCGCCGTGGCCTACTCGGTCCCGGGCCGATCGAAGCGGCGATCGAACGCCGCCTCAACCACCTGCGCAGCGGCAAGCCACATATGCGCGAAAGCGAAAAGGACGACGGCACGGTACTGGAAATCCGCGGCAATCCGTTGCCCGACGGCGGCTTCGTCACCAGCTACGCCGATATCACCAGCTACAAGAACGCCGCGCGCGAGCTGCGTTCGCTCGCCGATGCGCTGGAGCACCGTGTCGCCGAGCGCACCCGCGACCTTGCCGCCGCCAAGCGCGAGGCCGAGAACGCCAACCGCTACAAGACCCGCTTCGTGGCCTCGGCGGTGCACGACCTGCTGCAGCCGCTGAATGCCGCGCGCATGTTCGCCTCGGTGCTGCGCGGCCAGTTGCACGACCGCGACGGCGGCCAATTGGTCGACAACATCGAAGGCGCGCTGGCCGCGCAGGATGCCATCCTCAACAGCCTGCTCGACATCTCGCGGCTGGAATCGGGCACACTGAAGACGCAGCCGCGCGATTTTCCGCTGGGACCGCTGCTGGAGACGCTGGCGCGCGAGTTCGGCATCCTCGCCCAGGACCGTGGTCTGCAACTGGACTGGATCGCCACCGAGGCGGTGATACGCAGCGATGAAACCCTGCTGCGCCGCATCCTGCAGAATTTCCTGTCCAATGCGATCCGCTATACCCCGCGCGGCCGCGTGTTGATGGGCTGCCGACGGCGTGGCGGGAACCTGCTGATCGAGGTGCACGACCAGGGACCGGGCATTCCGGAGAGCCTGCAAAACGAGATCTTCGAGGAATTCCGCCGGCTCGACGACGGCGTCGCCAACGATCGCGGCACCGGGCTGGGCCTGGCCATCGTCGAACGCATCGGTCGCCTGCTCGGCCACCGCATCGGGCTGCGCTCGGTACTGGGGCGCGGCAGCGTGTTCGTGGTCAGCGTGCCGCTGGGCGACCGCGCGCGCGCGGCGGACATCGCCGAGAACGCGCCGGCACTGCTGCGCGACAACGGCAACGACCCGATCCTGCATGGCTGCCGGGTCTGGTGCATCGACGACGATCCGCGCGTTTGCGAGGCCAGCCGCGCCCTGCTGGAACGCTGGGCCTGCCAGGTCGGATTCGCCGGTGGACCCGAAGCGGCCCTGGCTACCGCCAACCCGTTGGAAACACCGGAGCTGGTACTGCTGGATGTACGCATGGGCGAACACGACGGCCCGACGTTGTTCGCCGAACTGGTCTCACGCTGGGGCGGCGAGCCGCGCGTGATCCTGGTCACCGCCGAACACGATCCGGCGCTGCGCGAACTGGCCCGGGAGAACAGCTGGGGCTTTTTGTCCAAGCCAGTGCGCCCACCGGCACTGCGGGCGCTGATCACGCAGATATTGCTGCGCCGGGGCAACTGAGCGGCACTCCCCGTCCCGCCCCGGATGGTTGCCGCGCGTGGAAGCAGGCGGATCCATCGGCGGTGGATGCGGGGCATGGCCATGCCCGCCTTGTCCGCACTCGGCCGGCCCGTGCGCCAACGGCCAACACCGCTGAGCGCCACTGCGCCTCATGTGAACGCGATAGGATATCGTGAATCATTCGCATCTAATGCGCATGCATCATGCCCCGCTGGCGCCGCATCGCCGCCAGCCCACTCGTTAGAAGGGATCTCAAATCTATGCCGCCCCCTCTGTCCGCAGCGGCGCTCACGCCGCTCGCCCTGGCGATTTGCCTGCCCGTCGATGCCGCCGCTGCGCAGACGCCTGCCATATCCGACACGCTGGATGCCGTGGTGGTCTCGGCCTCGCGCTCGAACATGACCGTGGCCGAGTCGCCGCAGACGGTGTTGATCATCGACAAGCAGCAGATCCAGCAGCAATTGACGATCTCGAGCAATTCCTCGGACGTGCTGGCCAATCTGATCCCGTCCTACACCCCCAGCCGGGGCAAGATGAACGGCAGCGGCGAGACCCTGCGCGGGCGCTCGCCGTTGGTCCTGATCGACGGCGTGCCGCAGTCCAATCCGATCCGTCCCACCGGACGCGAGGCGCACACCATCGACTTCGGCATGGTCGAGCGCATCGAGGTGATCCAGGGCGCGAACGCGATCAACGGCCTCGGCGCCACTGGCGGCACCCTCAACATCATCACCCGGCGCCCGCAGGACGGCTCGCTCAACCAGCACATCGACGTGCAGGCCACCGTGCCGACCGACGAAACCCGCGCCGAGACCACCAGCTACGAGACCCGCTACCGCGTGGACGGCCGCTCGGACAAGTTCGACTATCTGTTTTCGGCCAGTTACAGCGACCAGGGGCTGTACGTGGACGGCGCAGGACGCTCGATCGGCGCCGACAACACCCAGGGCGACCTGATGTCCTCGCGCGCCTACGACCTGCTGGGCAAGCTTGGCTATCAGATCGATGACGACCAACGACTCAGCGCCACCGTCAACCGCTACCGCATCAAGAACGACAACGACTACATCGGTATTGCCGGCAACCGCACCCTGGGCGTTCCCACCACCTCGGTGCGTGGCACCCCCGAAGGCATCGCGCCCCACAACGACGTGTGGACGTCCAGCCTGAGCTATACCCACGACGACGTGGCCGGCATGCAGCTGAGCGCGATGGTGTTCAACCAGGAATTCGAGGGCCTGTTCGGCGCCGACAACTCCAGCACCTTCCAGGATCCGTTGATCGCGACGACCGGCACGCTGTACGACCAGTCGCGCTCGGTTGCCTCCAAGTGGGGTAGCAAGGTCAGCCTGAGCCGCGACGACCTGCTGGATTCGCGGCTCAAGCTGACCGGCGGCTTCGACCTGCTGGCCGACACCGGCAAGCAGGATCTCCATGGCACTGGACGCACCTACGTGCCCGAGTCCGACTACCGCAACGCCTCGCTGTTCCTGCAAGGCGAATACAAGCTGCTGCCGCAGCTGGCCCTGCATGCCGGCGTGCGCCGCGAAGAAGCGGATCTCGAGATCGACAGCTACCAGACCCTGTGGCGCTACAACCGGGTCGACGTGGCAGGCGGCAAGCTGGACTTCAACCAGACCCTGTACAACGTTGGCCTGGTGTACGAGCCGATGCGCGACGTCAGCGTCTTTGCCAGCTACTCCGAAGGCTTTGGCATGCCGGACGTGGGTCGCGTACTGCGCGCGATCAACGTTCCCGGCACCACCGTGTCCAGCCTCAGCGACCTGGAGCCGATCCTGACCAAGAGCGTGGAAGCCGGCACCCGCATCCGCCGTGGCGCGTTCGACTTCGACCTGAGCTACTTCCAGTCCAACTCCGATCTGGGCACCCGCGTGGAGTCGGTGGATGGCGCCTTCATGATGAGCCGCGAGAAGACCCGCGTGCAGGGCGTGGATGCCGCCCTCGCCTACCGGATCAACCCGGCACAGCGCGTGCGGCTGGCGTACGCCTACACTCGCGGGCGCTACGACAGCGACGACAACGGCAGCCTGGACGCGCCCCTGGATGGCCTGAACGCGGCACCGAACCGGCTGATCGCCACCTGGTCGGCGGACTGGACACCGGCGCTGTCCACCTTCGTGCAGGCCCAGCATGCCTTCAGCCAATCGTTCGACGAGGCCGCCAAGCGTTTCAGCGGCTATACCCTGGTCGATGCCACCGTCGCCTACCGGTTGCCGCGCGGCGCATTGCGCGCAGGCGTGTCCAACCTGCTGGACAAGGACTACATCACCTACTACTCGCAATCGGCCCTGGTCGAGCCGCTGCGCTATTTCGCCGGGCGTGGCCGCACCGTGACGCTGGGCTACTCGCTGGATTTCTGATCGCCAATGCGGCGGCGTCGCTGCGCCCCGCCGCCACTTGCGCACGCCTCCACTAGCCTTCGCCTTCCGGTTCCAGCGCCTTCACCAGCACCGCCGCCTGGGTGCGGCTGTAGCAGTCGAGCTTTTTCAGGATCGCGGTGACGTGCACCTTGACCGTGTTCTCGGCCAGGCCGAGTTCGTGCGCGATCTGCTTGTTGAGCAAGCCGTCGGCCAGGCACATCAACACGCGAAACTGCTGCGGGGTGAGCTGGGCCAGTTTGGCTGCCAGCTGCGCATCGGCCTCCGAACGCTCGACGGTCATCGGCGGAAACCAGGTGCCGCCATCCAGCACCGCCGCCACCGCCGTACCGATCGACTCGGCCGGCGTCGACTTGGGAATGAAGCC
>JAATFS010000091.1 GCA_015655035.1 Lysobacterales bacterium
CCCCCTAGGCCCCCTCGCCTCGCGGCCGCGAATCCGCTACATCAGAGCGGCCATCCCAGCGCCAAGGCTCCTGGTGTCATGAACGTGTAACAAAAACATCATTTCATAGCGCCATCCGCCGGGAAACCCGGCCAAACACCGCTATGGAGTCATCATGAAACTGCAGTCGGCCGGCCTTGCCACCCTGTCCCTGGCCATCGTCCTGGCGATGACCGCTTGCAAGCCCGGCAACGAAGGCCAGCCCACGGCCGATGCCGCATCGGGCAACGCCACTGCCGACGCTCCCACCACCGGCGATAGCAAGACCGCCGAGATTGCCGGCGCCGGTGCATCCTTCATCTACCCGCTGGTGTCGAAGTGGTCGGCCGACTACAACGCCGCCACGGGCAACAAGGTCAACTACCAGTCGATAGGTTCCGGCGGCGGCATCGCCCAGATCAAGGCCGGCACGGTCGACTTCGGCTCCTCCGACAAGCCGCTGGACAGCGCCGAACTGGCCCAGGCCGGCCTGGGCCAGTTTCCCTCGGCGATCGGCGGCGTGGTGCCTGTAGTCAACCTGGAAGGCCTGGAGCCGGGCAAGTTGCGCCTGACCGGCGCGCTGCTGGCCGACATCTTCCTGGGCAAGGTCAAGACCTGGAACGATCCGGCCATCGTCGCGATCAATCCAGGCGTCGCCCTGCCAGCGGGCAAGATCAACCTGGTGCATCGCTCCGACGGTTCCGGCACCACCTTCAACTTCAGCAACTACCTGTCCAAGGTCAGTGCCGACTGGAAGGGCAAGGTCGGCGAAGGCACGTCGGTGCAATGGCCGGACGGCGTCGGCGGCAAGGGCAACGAAGGCGTCGCCTCGTATGTGCAGCAGATCAAGGGCTCGATCGGCTATGTCGAGCTAGCGTATGCATTGCAGAACAAGATGCCGTACGCCTCGCTGCAAAACGCCGCTGGCAACTGGGTACAGCCCAATGCCGAGAGCTTCGCCGCCGCAGCCGCCAGCGCCGACTGGGGCAACGCCAAGGATTTCAACCTGGTCATCACCAATGCCCCGGGCGAGCAGGCCTGGCCGATCACCGCTACCAACTTCATGCTGATGCACAAGCAGCCGAAGGATGCCGAACGCAGCAAGGCCACGCTGGCGTTCTTCAAGTGGGCGTTCGAGAGCGGCCTGACCCAGGCCAGCGAACTGCACTACGTGCCGCTGCCGCCGGAACTGGTGACGCAGATCGAAGCCTACTGGGGTAGCGAATTCAAGTGATGTGCCTGCGCCCGCCTTGCCGGCGGACGCCTTCTGGCGAGGCGTCAACTGACGCCTCGACCGGCCCGCTTCCCTCCTGTGTGCCCGCGTCTGCGCGGGCGACGAGCCCCAACGAATGAATTCCACCCTCATTCCCGAAGCGATGGCCGCCCTGCGCGGCCGCGACCTGCGCGATGCCCGCGCCGATCGTTTGTTCAAGCTGGCACTGACTGCCACCGTCGTTTTCGTCCTGATCGCCCTGGCCAGCGCCGCACTGTCGATGCTGTGGGGCGGCCGGCATGCGTTGCAGGCACAGGGCCTGAGCTTTTTCTATTCAGCCGACTGGAATCCGGTCGAGAACAAATACGGTGCGCTGGCGCCGATCTACGGCACCCTGGTCACCGCGTTGATCGCGATGCTGATCGCGGTACCGGTGAGTTTCGGCATCGCCTTCTTCCTTACCGAAGTAGCGCCACGCTGGCTACGCGGACCGGTTGGCACCGCGATCGAGCTGCTGGCCGGCATCCCGTCGATCATCTACGGCATGTGGGGCCTGTTCGTGCTGGTGCCGGTAATGACCGAATACATCACGCCCTGGCTCAACGACCATCTCGGCACGCTGCCGCTGATCGGCGTGCTGTTCCAGGGCCCGCCACTGGGCATCGGCATGCTGACGGCCGGGTTCGTGCTGGCGATCATGGTCATCCCGTTCATCGCCTCGGTGATGCGCGACGTGTTCCTGACCGTGCCGACGCGCCTGAAGGAATCGGCCTACGCGCTCGGCTCGACCCGCTGGGAAGTGAGCTGGGACATCGTCTTGCCGTATACGCGCTCGGCCGTCATCGGCGGCATTTTCCTCGGCTTGGGCCGGGCGCTGGGCGAGACCATGGCGGTTGCGTTCGTGATCGGCAATACCGTGCGGCTGTCGCCATCGCTGCTGGAACCGGGCACCACCATCGCTGCGCTGATCGCCAACGATTTTGGCGAAGCGACCGAAACCTATCGTTCCGCCTTGCTGTTGCTCGGCTTCGTGTTGTTCATCGTCACCTTCGTGGTGCTGGCGATCGCGCGGCTGATGCTGATGCAGCTTTCGCGCAGGGAGGGCAACTGATGGCCGGCATCTCGCAAGCACTGTACTACCGTCGTCGCGCAGTCAATGCGGTCGCACTGGTGCTGTCGTGCGCCACCGCGCTGTTTGGTCTGTTTTTCCTGGGCTGGATCCTGTGGACCCTGGTCGCCAAGGGCATCGCCGGGATCGACCTCAATCTGTTTACCCGGATGACGCCGCCGCCGATGCAGGAAGGCGGCCTTCTCAATGCATTCTTCGGCAGCGCGGTGATGTGCGGGTTGGCGATCGCCATCGGCACGCCGCTGGGCGTGGCCGCGGGCACCTGGCTGGCCGAATACGGCAATGCCCGCAAGGCCGGCATCGTGGTGCGGTTCGTCAACGACATCCTGCTGTCGGCACCGTCGATCGTGCTCGGTCTGTTCGTCTATACGCTGTACGTGATGCATACCGGCGGGCGCTTCTCCGCGTTCGCCGGCGCGCTGTCGCTGGCCTTCATCGTGTTGCCGGTGGTGGTACGCACCACCGACGAGATGTTGCGTCTGGTGCCTGCGCAGATGCGCGAGGCCGCCCTGTCGCTGGGCGTGCCGCAGTGGAAGGTGATCGTGCAGGTGCTGTACCGCAGCGCCTCGGCCGGCATCGTTACCGGCGTACTGCTGGCACTAGCACGCATTTCCGGTGAAACCGCGCCGCTGCTGTTCACCGCATTCGGCAACCAATACTGGAACAGCAACGTCTTCCAGCCGATGGCGAGCGTGCCGGTGGTGATGAACCAGTACGCCGGTAGCCCGTACGAATCCTGGCAGGTGCTGGCCTGGGCCGGTGCCCTGGTACTGACCGCGTTCGTATTGCTGGTAAGCCTGGGCGCACGTGCCCTGCTGCTGCGCCACAAGATCTCCAATGACTGACCTTTACCGGAAGCCCGACATGAACGATCTCCACAACGCCGTGCGTGACAGCTCGCTCAGGCAGCGCATCGCCGTTCCGGCTTCCGCCGAGACGGCGCTGGAACCGGCTCCGATAAAGCTGGCCGCGCGCAATCTGGATTTCTACTACGACAAGTTCCATGCGCTGAAGAGCATCAACCTGGAAATCCCGGAGAAGCGCGTCACCGCGCTGATCGGTCCTTCCGGTTGCGGCAAATCTACGCTCCTGCGCATCTTCAACCGCATTTATGCGTTGTATCCCAAGCTGCAGGCCAAGGGCGAGGTCCTGCTCGATGGCGAGAACATCCTGGCGCCGAAATACGCAATGAACCGGCTGCGCAGCGAGGTCGGCATGGTGTTCCAGAAGCCGGTGCCGTTCCCGATGACGATCTTCGAGAACGTGGCCTACGGCATCCGCCACCACGAGAAGCTGTCCAAGGCGGACATGAACGAGCGTGTCGAGCACGCACTGCGCCAGGGCGCGCTGTGGGACGAGGTGAAGGACAAGCTGGGACAAAGTGCGCTGGGCCTGTCCGGAGGCCAGCAACAGCGCCTGTGCATCGCCCGGGCCGTTGCACTGCGCCCGAGCGTACTGCTGCTGGACGAGCCGACTTCGGCGCTGGACCCGATTTCCACCAGCCGCATCGAACAACTGGTCGAAGAACTGAAGAGCGACTACACCATCGTCATCGTCACTCACAACATGCAGCAGGCCGCGCGTGTGAGCGACTACACCGCCTTCATGTACCTGGGCGACCTGATCGAGCACGACCGTACCGAGACGATCTTCTCGCAACCGTCCAAGCAGCAGACCGAGGATTACATCACCGGGCGCTTCGGCTGAGGAGCCGCAAGCCGGGATTGGAGATAGGCGACTCGCCCAGTCATCCCGCCTTTTCGTCCTGCCGTCCCATTCACCCACCCTGCAAATTCCCCAATACCTAATCCCGGGTTCTTATGAACATCCCCAACGACCACATCGTCAAAAGCTACGACGAAGAGCAGAACCGCCTGGTGACGGAGATCGTCCGCATGGGCGAGACCGCCGTTGCCCAGCTCGAGGCCGCTCTGGACGTGATCGAGCGCCGTGACGACAACGCCGCCCATCGCATCATCGCCAACGACGAGGCCATCGACAGCCTGGAACAGGCCATCAGCCACGACGTGATGCGCCTGGCGCTGCGCGGCCCGATGGCGCGAGATCTGCGCGAGATCCTCGCCGGGCTGCGCATCCCGGCCGACATCGAACGCATCGGCGACTACGCGGCCAATGTCGCCAAGCGTTCGATCGCGCTCAACGCCGCGCCGCCGCTGCCGCAGACCGTGAGTCTGCGGGCGCTGGGCCAGATGGCGGCAAGCGCGGTCTGCGGCGCACTGGTGGCCTATCGCGACAACGATGCCGAAGCGGCATTGACCATCCGCGACGAGGATGCGCGGCTGGACGCGCAGTACACCGCGTTGTTCCGCGAGTTGCTGACCTACATGATGGAAGACCCGCGCAACATCACCCCGTGCACCCACCTGCTGTTCATTGCCAAGAACCTGGAGCGCATCGGCGATCACGCCACCAACATCGCCGAGAATGTCTGGTTCCTGGTCCACGGCGACCAGCCGCTGCCGCCGCGCGTGAAGCGCGACGACACCAGCACCACCGGGGTGATTTGACCGAAGATCGGCGCGGAGGATACACGCCGACACACACCGACACGACGGAAACGCCTTATTTCATTACGTATTCATGTTCAAAATCCTACGTTGGCAGCACGCCAGGCAACCGCATTGGCAGACGAGGAGAATACGTATGAAGCGCATCATTGGCTCGGTCCTGGCACTGTCCTTGCTGGCTTCCGGCGCGGTACTTGCCGACCCGCCGCGCCAGGGCGATCGCGACGACCGCGATCAGCAGACCCAGCAGGACAAGCGTGACAATCGCGATAGCCGCGATAATCACGACAACCACGACAATCGCAACCAGCAGGCCCAGCAGAACAACCGCAACGACCGTGGTCCGCAGCAGTCGAACGGCCCGCAGCACAACGAGCGTCGCAACCACCAGCGCGGCGAACGCCTGGCGTCCAACGATCGTGGCGACCGTGTATCGAACTACCGCAAGCACGGCTTGAAGAAGCCGCCGCGTGGCCACGAATGGCGCAAGGTGGATAACCAGTATGTGCTGATCGCCGTGGCCACCGGCATCATCTCGAGCGTGATCGCCGGCCGCTAAGGCCGCCGCGCAGCGATGACACGTACACACATGCCCCGCTTCGGCGGGGCATGTCTTTATCAGGGGGGCACTTTCCGCAAGCGCTGCTCCTGCCGCCATGGTCATGCAGCGCGGCCGGGCAGAGGCTGGCATTGGCCTGGCCGGCGCGACGCGAGTGATCGACCTGCTAGGCTATGCGGATGAACGAGCATGTCGATATCCAGCCAGCCCCCGCCGTCATTCCGATGTCGCGACGTTTTCGCGGCTATCTGCCGGTGGTGGTGGATGTGGAAACCGGCGGCTTCGACTGGAATCGCCATGCATTGCTGGAGATCGCCTGCGTCCCGATCGAGATGGACGCCAGCGGCCGGTTCTTTCCGGGCGAGACGGCCAGCGCGCATGTGATCCCGGCGCCCGGCACCGATATCGACCCTAAGTCGCTGGAGATCACCGGCATCGTGCTCGACCATCCGTTCCGCTTCGCCAAGGACGAGAAAGCCGCACTGGACCACGTGTTCGCGCCGGTCCGGGCAGCGGTCAAGAAGTACGGTTGCCAGCGCGCGATCCTGGTCGGGCACAACGCCCACTTCGACCTCAATTTCCTCAACGCCGCGGTTATCCGCAGCGGCTACAAGCGCAATCCATTTCATCCCTTCAGCGTGTTCGACACCGTCACCCTTGGCGGCATCGCCTATGGCCAGACCGTACTCGCCCGCGCCGCCCAGGCCGCCGGGCTGGACTGGAATGCGGCAGAGGCGCATAGCGCGGTCTACGATACCGAACAGACCGCGCGGCTGTTCTGCAAGGTCGCCAACGCCTGGCCGGCGCCGCAGATCGGCTGAATCCACGCAGGCGTTCGGCTCTGCCAGGCGCGTGCAACGCGCCAGCACATCAGCGCACCGGCGAAAATACCGGCTCGGCCCATAGTACGACCGCTTCCAACCCACCTTCGGCCACGTTGCGCAGCAACAGGCTGGCACCGTCCTTATCGGCCAAGGTGCGTGCAATGGTCAGACCCAGGCCCGCGCCGCCGGTCTCGCGCGAGCGCGAGGTTTCAAGTCGCACGAACGGATCGAATACCGTCTCCAGCGCGTCCTCGTCGATACCCGGCCCACCGTCGCGCACCCGCACCATGACCTGCCCGTCATGCAGATCGGCACTGACGCGAGCGAAATGCCCGTACTTGAGCGCATTGTCGATCAGGTTGGAAAACAGCCGGCGCATTGCCAGCGGCCGCAGCATCAGCACCGCGCCACAGCCGCGTTCGAAGCTGGCCTGGGCGCCCGCCTCGGCCGCATCCTCCACCAGGCTTTCCAGCAGCGAGTCCAGATCCAGCGCCACGCGCTGCTCGGCCGATTCGGCGCTGCGCGCCAGCTCCAAACCCTCGCGGATCAAGGCCTGCATCGCTGCCAGATCGCCGACCAGGCGTTCGCGCAGCGCATCGTCCTGCACGTTTTCCAAACGCAGCCGCAAGCGCGTCAATGGCGTTTGCAGATCGTGGGTGATCGCCGCCAGCATCTGCGTACGCTCGCCCAGGTGGCGTTGCAACCGGCGCTGCATCGCATTGAAGGCCAGCGCGGCGCTGCGTACCTCGGCCGGACCGGCCAACGCTATCGGTTCGCGTTGCAGGTCCTGCCCCAGCGCGACTGCGGCTCCCGCCAGGCGCTTGAGCGGTGCACTCGCCATCCGCGCCACCACGAATGCCAGCAGCGCAATGGCAACAGCCACCAGCGACAGGAACAATGGATCGATCGGAGCCAGGCTGTCACGTGCCACGGCGGGTGATTCCAGGCCAAGCCGCAGCGGCGTGGCATCGCTCAACCGTAGCGACACCAGCCGACAGCTGGGAGGAATGATCCCTGGCTCGTTGCGCCTGCCCCCCGCCGGCGGCGCCAGCCGGGGCACGAAATCAGGCAACTTCGGCAAGCAATTGCGATAGCCACTGGCCTGCACCCGGGCCTGCGCCAACGGACCGCTGCGGCCCGCCAGCACGGCGGCGAACGCCGCATCCTCGTCGCGCCCTTCGGCCTCGTCCGCCACCGCGCGGATGCCCGGCCCGCCCAGGCCGAGCAGCCGCGCGCGCAGTTCCGGGCTGGCACTGTCCAGCATCTCCACATAGCCTTGCAGGCGATCGGCGGTCCGCACCATGTTCTGGCGGTCGAAATCCTGGCGGCGCTTGGCGTTGGCCAACAACGTCGCCACGAACGCGGCGGCGAGCATGCCCAGCAGCAGGATCAGGAACAGCCGCCCGGCCATCGACGACAGGTAGCCGCGCAACCGTCTCATTCCAGCGTCACTGCCGTGGCCAGCACGTAACCCTCGTTGCGCACCGTCTTGATCAGACCGTCGGCGCCACCGGCATCGCCCAGCTTCTGCCGCAGGCGGCTGATCTGCAGATCGATGGCACGGTCCTGCGCCTCGTACTGGCGACCGCTGCTCAGGCCCACCAGCTGTTCGCGCGAAAGCACCTTGTTGGTATGGCCGACGAATACCCGCAGCAAGCGGAACTCGGCGCCGGACAGCACCACCACCCGGCCCGCCGGGTCCACCAGATGCCGGTGTTCCAGGTCGAACGTCCAGCCGGAGAAGCGCGCGCGGCGGATTGCCAGCGGCTCCAGGTTGGCCGGCAGCGCCTCGGTCCGCCGCAGCACGTTGCGAATGCGCGCCAACAGCTCGCGCGGCTCGAACGGCTTGGCCAGGTAGTCGTCGGCGCCCATCTCGAGGCCGAGCACGCGGTCGATCGGCTCGGCACGCGCGGTCAGCATGATCACCGGCGTGCTGGACCGCGCGCGCAGATCGCGGCACAGGGTCAAGCCATCTTCGCGCGGCAGGTTGAGATCGAGCACGATAAGGTCGACATGCTCCCGCTCGAGCAACTGCCGCATCTGCGCGCCGTCACTGGCGGTGCTGACCTGGTAACCGGCACGGCCAAGCTGTTCGGCCAAGAGGGTGCGGATGTCGACATCGTCGTCGACCACCAGCAAGCGATGCATCGTCTGTTCTTCCTTCATACGGCGATGATCCATCGTAGCCGATCGCTTCGCGCGGCCCTGCGCGTGTCGGCCGGTATCCGCTGCCCGGTTGGACATGGAGCGATACCGCCGAAGCTGAACCTGATACACGCCGACACATACTGTGCGTTGAGGCCGGCACATGCTGCCGGCCATCCTCGACATGACGCCGCAACGTGCGGCCAAGTCCACAGGCACAGCTCCCCCGTGAAACTCCCATTGCCCAAGACTCGACGCGGTCGCCTCGTCCTTGCCATCCTCGCCCTGTTACTGCTCGCCGCGCTGGTGGCGTGGTGGCTGAAGCCAGCACCGGGCCCGGCCCTGGCCACCTCGCCGGTCACCCGTGGCGATATCGAGCAGACCGTCGATGCCACCGGCACGATCAAGCCCTCGCAGCTGGTCAGCGTCGGCGCGCAGGTATCCGGACGCATCGAGGCACTCAAGGTCAAGCTCGGCGACAACGTCAAGGCCGGCGACCTGATCGCCGAGATCGATTCGCGTACCCAGCTCAATACCCTGAAGAACGCGCAGGCCGCGTTGCAGAACGCGCGCGCCAACCGGCAGGCCCAGGTCGCCAACCTGCGCCAGTACGAACTGGCCTTCAAGCGCCAGCAGCAGATGCTGGCGGCGGAGGCGACCTCGCAGGCCGACTACGAGAGCGCCCGCGCCACGCTCGATGCGACCAAGGCGCAGATCGCCGCGCTGGACGCGACCATCGCCCAGGACCAGACCACGGTCGACACCGCCCAGACCAACCTTGGCTACACCAAGATCACCGCGCCGATGGACGGCACCGTGGTGGCGGTGGTGTCCAAGCAGGGACAGACGGTCAACGCCAACCAGAGCGCACCGACCATCGTCATGCTCGGCGACCTCAACACCATGACCGTGTACGCCGAGATCTCCGAAGCCGACGTGGTCAAGACCAAGGAAGGCCAGGAGGTCTACTTCACCATCCTGGGCAATGCCGACAAGCGCTACACCAGCACCTTGCGCGACATCGCCCCGGCGCCGGAATCGGTGACCGGCGAGGACAGCAGTTCGTCCAGCAGCAGCTCCTCCAGTTCGTCCTCGTCCAGCAGCGCGATCTACTACAACGGCCTGTTCGATGTGGCCAATGCCGACCGCGCCTTGCGTACCTACATGACCGCGCAGGTCAGCATCGTGCTCGGCAGCGTGAAGAACGTGCTGACCATTCCGTCGGCCGCATTGGGCGACAAGGCCAAGGATGGGCGCTACCAGGTGCAGGTCGCCGCTCGCGATGGCCGCCCGCAACCGCGCATGGTCAGCATCGGCCTCAACAACAACGCCCTGGCCGAAGTGAAGAGCGGCCTGCGCGAAGGCGAACAGGTCGTGGTCGGCGAAGCCAGCGCCGCCACCACGGCGGCCGCCAGCACGCAACGCTCGCAACGCCGTGGCGGCCCCGGCGGCGGCCCGCCGCCGATGATGTGAGGACGCGGGCATGAGTGAAGCACTGCTGCAACTCCGCGATCTTCGCCGCGAATTCCCCGCCGGCGAGGAAACCCTGGTCGTCCTCAAGGACATCAACCTGGATATCGCCGCCGGCGAGATGGTGGCCATCGTCGGCCAGTCCGGCTCCGGCAAGTCGACGCTGATGAACATCCTCGGCTGCCTGGACCGACCCACCGCCGGCAGCTACCGCGTGGCCGGCCGCGCGACCGGCGAGATGGAACCCGACGAGCTGGCGCAATTGCGCCGCGAGCATTTCGGCTTCATTTTCCAGCGCTATCATCTGCTTGGCGATCTGAACGCCATCGGCAATGTCGAGGTACCCGCGATCTACGCCGGCATGCCCGGCCAGGCCCGCAGCGCGCGTGCGGCCGAGCTGCTGCGCCGGCTCGGCCTGACCGAACGCTCGGGGCACACCCCGGGCCAGCTGTCCGGGGGTCAGCAGCAACGCGTGTCGATCGCGCGAGCACTGATGAACGGCGGCGAGGTGATCCTGGCCGACGAACCCACCGGTGCGCTGGACAGCAAATCCGGCGAGGAAGTGATGGCGATCCTCGGCGAACTGCACGCCGAAGGCCACACCATCATCATCGTCACCCATGACATGTCGGTGGCCCAGCACGCGCAGCGCATCATCGAGATCCGCGATGGCGTGATCATCGGCGACCACGCCAACCCCGCGATCGACAGCCATCGCGCGCAGCGCAACGACGCGCACGCACCTGCCGCCGGCAATCGCTGGCAGGCCTTGCGCGACCGCTTCGTCGAAGCGTTCCGGATGGCGCTGCTGGCGATGAATGCGCATCGCCTGCGTACCTTCCTGACCATGCTCGGCATCATCATCGGCATCGCCTCGGTGGTTTCGGTGGTGGCGCTGGGCAATGGATCGCAGCAGCAGATCCTGTCCAACATCTCGGCACTGGGCACCAACACCATCGAGGTATATCCCGGCAGCGGCTTCGGCGACATGCGCTCGGGAAGGGTGCAGACGCTCAAGGCCACCGACGCTACCGCACTGGCACAACAGACCTACGTGGACAGCGCCACGCCGAACGTCTCCACCTCGGTGACCTCGCGCTACGGCAACCAGTCGGCCACCGCCCAGGTCAGCGGCGTCGGCGAGCAGTATTTCCGGGTCAAGGGGCTGAAGCTGGCCGAAGGCGCGTTCTTCGGCGCCGAAGCGGTATCCGGCATCCAGCAGGTGGCGGTCATCGACCAGAACACCCGCAGCCAGTTCTTCGGCAACTCGTCGCAAAGCCCGGTCGGCCAGGTCATTCTGCTCGGCAACGTGCCGGTGCGCGTGGTCGGCGTGGCACAGAAACAGACCACCGGCTTTGGCAGCTCGTCCTCGCTCAGTATCTGGGTGCCCTACACCACCGCGATGTCGCGCATGCTCGGGCAGACCTATGTCTCCAGCATCACCGTGCGGGTGTCCGACGACACCCCGATGGACGCCGCCGAGCAGGCATTGAAGCGCCTGCTCAAGCTTCGCCACGGCACCGAGGATTTCTTCCTCAGCAACAGCGCCGAGATTCGCGAGACCATCGAGCAGACCACCCAGACGATGACCATGATGATCGGCGCGATTGCCGCGATCGCATTGGTGGTCGGCGGTATCGGGGTGATGAACATCATGCTGGTGTCGGTGACCGAACGCACCCGCGAGATCGGCGTACGTATGGCGGTGGGCGCGCGCCAGAGCGACATCATGCAGCAGTTCCTGATCGAGGCGGTGCTGGTATGCCTGCTCGGCGGCCTGCTCGGGATTGGCCTGGCGCTGGCATTGGGCCAGCTGTTCTCGGCCGCCGGTGGCAGCTTCAGCATGATCTTCTCGACCGGATCGATCATCGCCGCCTTCGCCTGCTCCAGCCTGATCGGCGTGGTGTTCGGCTTCCTGCCCGCGCGCAACGCCGCGCAACTCGATCCCGTGGAGGCCTTGGCCCGCGAATGAACATGCCCCGATTCTTCCACCCGGCACCGCTGGCACTGGCCGCCGCACTGTGCGGCTGCGTCAGCACCGGCAACTACCGCGCCGCACCGATCGAGGTGCCCACCCGATACGCCGCCGGCGACGACGGTGCAGGCACGCCGCGACAGGTACTTGCCAGCCAGGCCACCTATCCCGCTCACCAGGTCGCTGCCGATGCCTGGTGGAACGGCTTTGGCGACCCGCGCCTGGACCGCCTGGTAACCCAGGCGCTGGCGGCCAACTCCAACCTGGCCGCTGCCGGCCTGCGCTTGCGCCAGGCGCGTTTGCAGGCCGGGCTGGCGCAGACCGAGCTCTGGCCCACGGCCAGCGGCAGCGTCAGCGCCTCCGGCAGCCGCGCCATCGATCGCCACGAAGACACCACCCGCTCGCACAGCGCCAGCGTGTCGCTGGGCTGGGAAATCGATCTGTGGGGCAAGCTGCGCGCGCAACGCGACGCGGCTCGCTGGGAGGCGGAAGCCAGTGACCAGGACCGCGAAAATACCGCACTGGCGCTCATTGGCGAAGTCTGCAGCCAATATTGGCAGCTCGGCTATCTGAATCAGAGTATCGCCGCCGGCAGCCAGAACCTGGCGCAGCTGGAGAAGACTTTGCAACTGGTGCAGGCGCAGTTCGATGCCGGCGAAGTCTCGCGGCTGGAAGTACGCGATGCCGAGCAGAACCTGGAAAGCCGGCGCACCGCGCAAAGCCAGTTGCTGCAGCAGCGCGTGGAGACCCGCAACGCCATCAGCGTATTGCTGGATGGAAATCCCTGGCCGCACGCCGACGAACCGCAGAACCTGGACGCGGCCAACAGTCCGGCCCTGGCGGCCGGGCTACCCGCCGAATTGCTGGCACGCCGTCCGGACCTGCGTGCCGCCGAACTGCGCCTGCGCGGGGCAATGGCCGACCTCAAGGCCACCGCCGCCAGCTACTATCCCGCGCTGAGCCTGACCGGCGCGGTGGGCAGCAGCAGCACCGCATTGTCGGACGTATTGAAAAATCCGATCGCCACACTCGGTGCCGGCCTGACCCTGCCATTCCTCAACCTCCACCAGGCACGGCTCAACACTCGCATCGCCGGCACTAGCTACGAGATCGCGGCCACTGAATTCCGCACCTCGCTCTACACCGCACTGAGCGAAGTGGACAATGCACTATCGGCACGCACGCAGCTGGCCGCCCAGGTGACATCCGCACAACGCTCGTTCGATGCCGCCCGCGACGTCGAGCGCATGTACGAAGTGCGCTATCGCAGCGGCGCCAGCGATCTGCGCACCTGGCTGGATGCGCAACAGACCCTTCGCAACGCCGAACTATCGCTGGCCCAGGCCAAGCTCAACCAGCTCGATACCGATGTGACGCTGTACCAGGCGCTGGGAGGCAGTGCCACCGCGATGTAGACCGACAGGCATGCCTTCTCCCGCGTGCGGGGGAAGGTGCCCGAAGGACGGATGGAGGTTGTTTTAGGCATGGGAACGCCGCCGAAAAGCCCCCCCTCCGGCGCTACGCGCCGCCTCCTCCCGTACGCGGGAGAAGGGCCAAGTGGAGCATTCGGACTTCGGTCCCCCCGGGCATGCGCCGAGGGTCAGCCAGCGCGCTGCCTTACCGCCTCGAACAGAGTCACGCCAGCGGCCACCGAGACGTTGAGGCTTTCGATATCGCCCGGCATAGGGATCTTGACCAGGCTGTCGCAATGTTCGCGGGTGAGCCGGCGCAGGCCGTCCGCCTCGCCCCCCAGCACCAGGGCGACGTTGCCGCGCAGGTCCAGCGAGTACAACGAGGCCTCGGCCTCGCCGGCCAGGCCGTACAGCCAGACGCCTTGCTTCTGCAGATCGCGCAGGCAGCGCGCCAGGTTGGTCACCGCCACCACCGGGATGCGGTCGGCGGCGCCGGCCGAGGTCTTGCGTACCGTGGCGTTGACCGTGGCCGACTTGTCCTTGGGAATCACCACCGCGGTCACTCCGGCGGCGGCGGCACTGCGCAAGCAGGCGCCGAGGTTATGCGGATCCTGCACGCCGTCCAGCACCAGCAGCAGCGCCTTGCCCTCGGCCCCCTCCACCAACGCCTCCAGCTCGTTCTCCGCCCAGATGCGTGCGGCGGAATACCGCGCGACCACGCCCTGGTGACGCACCGCACCGCCGACGCCATCCAGCGCCTGGGTGTTGACCCGGCGCACCTCGATGCCCTTGCGCCGCGCGTTTTCCTCGATCTCGGTCAGCCGCGGATTCTTGCTGCCGGCCTCGACCAATACCTCGCGGACATTGTCGGCGTCGTTCTCGATGGAGGAAGCGACCGCATTGACGCCGACGATCCACTGGTTCTGCTTGCTCATATGCGCGCGGGGAAAACAGGAAAGAAGCCGCGCATGTTAGGCGCTGGCGCGCGTGGCGACCAGCGCTCCCCCGCTTTTTCTACTGGCCCCGTCTTCAGCTGGGGCGCCATCCGGGTAGCCGATGCAAGCATTTCAGCCCGGCTGCCGCCGTCGAACAAGCGTTCCCCACGCGCATGACACGCGCTAGGGCCACTGCAGCGTGTCGTGATCAGGATGCTGGTTCGAAACAAGCCGGGCCAGGAACGGCAACGCCGCCACGTCCTGCTCGGTACACCGCGCCGGCAGTGAATGCAGCCGATCGACGAAGTCCAGCCGACCCTCGACCCCATATTGAAGGAGCGGATGCAACCGCGACGGATCATCGAAAGCACCGGCCGCCAGCGCCACACCGTCCGGCGCCTCGTACGTCAGCGGCGTGCCGCAGTCGGCACAGAACCCACGCCATACCAGGTTGGACGAGGCGAACCGGCGAGGCTCGCCACGGGTCCAGGCAAACTCGGCGCCGCGCACCGACACCAACGGCGCGTAATACGCGCCGAAGGCTTTCTGGCACATCCGGCAATGGCAGATCGAGACGTCTTCCAGCACGCCACGGACATGGAACCGCACCGCGCCGCACTGGCAGCCACCGCTGTACTCCCGCACCTCGCTGCCGCCCCCGCCCATCCCGCTACTCCTGGTGTCGGATCAGTACTTGGATTTCCTGCGCTTTGCCGGCTGCGCGCGCGGCGGCAGCGCGGGCTCGTCGTTGCCTTCGTCCACCAGGCGGAAGTCGATCTTGCGTTCTTCCATGCTGGCCTTCATCACCAACACCCGCAAGCGATCACCCAGACGGAACTCGCGGCCCCGGCGCTCGCCGCCCAGGGTCTTGCGGATCGGGTCGAAGTGGTAATAGTCCTGCGGCAACTGGGTGACGTGAACCAGGCCATTGACCTTGGAATCATCCAGTTCGACGAACAGGCCGAAGCTGGTGACGCCACTGATCACACCATCGAACTCGCTGCCGACGTGCTTTTCCATCCATGCCGCGCGGTAACGCTCGTCAACCTCGCGCTCGGCCTCGTCGGCACGGCGCGCGCGCTCGGAGCATTGCAGCGCCAGCGCTCCCATCTCGCGCGGCGTGTACTGGTATTTCTCCACGTTGCCGTTGGTCAGCGCGTATTTGATCGCGCGGTGCACCAGCAGATCCGGGTAACGCCGGATCGGCGAGGTGAAGTGCGCATACGCCTCCAACGCCAGGCCGAAGTGGCCACTGTTCTCCGGCGAATACACCGCCAGGCTCTGGCTCCGCAACAGCACCGATTCCAGCAGCGCGGCATCCGGGCGCTCGCGCACCTTCTTCAGCAGCTTGGTGTAGTCGCCCGGACGGACCTTGCTCCACGCCGGCAGGCTCAGGCCGAATTCCTTGAGGAACTCGAGCAGGTCGGCGTACTTGCTCTCCGGCGGCCGCTCGTGCACGCGGTAAGGCGCCGGCACGTGAGTGGAGAGCAGATAACGCGCGGCCTCCACGTTCGCCGCGATCATGCATTCCTCGATCAGCTTGTGCGCATCGTTGCGCACCAGCATGCCGGCCTGGGCGACCTCGCCGGTATTGTCGAGCACGAACCGCACTTCCGAGGTCTCGAACTCGATCGCGCCACGGTGCGCGCGCGCCTTGGCCAGCACGTTGTAGAGCTGGTGCAGGCGCTGCACCTGCGGCAGCAGTTCACCGATGAACGACTTGGTATCGGCATCATCCTCGCCGACCGCCTTCCACACCTGGTTGTAGGTCAGGCGCGCGTGCGAATTCATCACCGCCTCGTAGAAGCGCGAACCGGTGACCTCGCCGTCGCGCCCTACCTGCATGTCGCAGACGAAACACATGCGATCGACCTTCGGCATCAGCGAGCAGATACCGTTGGACAAGGTCTCCGGCAGCATCGGCACCACGAAGCCCGGGAAGTACACCGAAGTCGCGCGCTTCTGCGCCTCGTCGTCCAGCGGCGTGCCCGGACGGACGTAGTTCGACACGTCGGCGATCGCCACCACCAGGCGGAAACCATCGACGTTGGGCTCGCAATACACCGCGTCGTCGAAGTCCTTGGCATCCTCGCCATCGATGGTGACCAACGGCATGGCGCGCAGGTCCACGCGCCCGCCGATCATGCCCGGCTCCACCGCCAACGGCACCGCTGCGGCCTCGTCCAGCACTTCCTGCGGGAATTCGTACGGCAGTTCATGGCCGTGGATGGCGGTAGTCACCACCAGCGACGGCGTGAGCTTGTCGCCAAGCACCGCAATGATCTTGCCGACCGCGGGGCGGCGGCTGTCCGGCGGCGCGATCAATTCGCACACCACCAACTGGCCTTCGCGCGCCTCGCCGATACCATCGGGTGCGATCTGTACGTTGCGCTGCACGCGCTTGTCGTCCGGATCGACATACGGCACGCCATGCTCGTAGCCGAAGCGGCCGATCAGCCGGCTCATGCGCCGTTCGAGCACGCGCGCGATGGCGCCCTCGCGACGGCCACGGCGGTCGATGCCGGTGACATTGGCGAGCGCGCGGTCACCATGCATGACCTTGCGCATCTCGAACGGCGGCAGGAACAGGTCGTCGCCGCCCTCGTCGGGCTTGAGGAAACCGAAGCCCTCCGGATTAGCGATCACCACACCGGCGATCAGGCTGGTCTGTTCCACCGGGGCATAGCCGCCACGGCGGTTCTGCACCAGTTGCGCCTCGCGCACCATCGCGCCCAGGCGCTTGCTCAGCGCGTCGATGCGATCGAGCAGGCCGAGCTGGGCCGCGATCTCCTCGGCGGTCTGCGGGCCGTCGCAGTCATCGAGCAATTGCAGGATCGCTTCGCGGCTGGCGATCGGCTCGGCATAGCGTTGAGCCTCACGCGCGGCATGTGGATCCTGGAAGGCCGGCTGGCTGTCTGCCGCCTTGGACTTGCGCTCGCTGGACTTGCGCGCGTTGATGACCGCATCGGCGGCTGGAATCGAGCGAGGGGGAGGCTGCGGCGCGGCCGGCGGCGCCGGTTCCTGCGCCTGCTCCCCTGTCGGCGGTGGCGCTGCGGCAGCAGGCTTGCGCTTGGACAGCGAACCGCCAGCAGCGGCGCGCACCAGAAAATCGGGCATCCATCCCGGTAGTTTCTGTTTCTCGGCGGTGGCGGCGTGGTCGGCGTCGGATTTATTACTATGCGGCCGATCGGCCCCAGGAGTGGTTTTTTTAGTCATTGAGCCCATGGTACCCCTTGCCGGGCCATCGCGTGGCGCCTGGCTGCCTGTTTCACCGTCGCGCTCCGGCCATGGCTATTGACAAGGCTCCGGCACTTCCGCAGAATTCGCGGCTCGCACCTGCCCAGGTGGCGGAATTGGTAGACGCACTAGCTTCAGGTGCTAGCGGGGGCAACTTCGTGGAGGTTCGAGTCCTCTCCTGGGCACCAAGCGGAACACAAGAAACCCTGCCTTTCGGCGGGGTTTTTTATTGCGCGCGCCGGTATTCGCCAGAGACCGCCGGCGTCGGTGCTACGCCGACAACGCCTTCGACAGCCACTGCCTTGCGCCGGCCAGGGTCCGGAATTCATCCAGGCTGCGCGCCGCCACCTGCGGATATGCCTGCGCCACCATGGCCGTCAGCGCACGCCCCGGACCCAGCTCGAGGAACACCGTACTTCCGGCCTCGATGCAGCCTTCCAGGCAGCTGGCCCACTCCACCGGCTGGGAAATCTGCCTGGCGAGTTTGTCCAGGCCTTCATCGATACGCCACACCGGGGTGCCATCGATGCCGGAAAAAAGACGCGTACCGGCATCGAGACGGGCCGGGTGGTCCACTGCCTGGAGATGCTTGCGGAACGCGACCGATGCTGGCGCCAGCCAGCGGGTATGCGAGGCGATTCTGACCGGCACCGGCGTCACTCGCGCCGCGCCGCGCCGGGTGGCTTCGACCGCGATCACGGCCAGCGCGTCCTGCTTGCCTGCCAATACATAGGCCTGGTCGGGATTGACGATGGCGATGGCCGCGTCCTTGCCCGCATACAGCGCCTCCACCACCGTCCGGGCAAGCCCGCGCACCGCCAACATGCCCTCGTTGCCGCTGCTGGCGGCATCCATTTCCCTGGCACGTGCGCACACCAGATCCAGCGTGGTCTGCGGCGACACCAGTCCGGCGATACTCCACGCGGCGATCTCACCCACGCTGTAGCCCGCCACGCACACCTTGCGCTGCGCGAGCAGGTCGGCCAACGCGGCGTAAGCGCCCAGCCCCTGCAAGGTACACAGCAACTGCGCATTGAAGTTTTCCCGCAACACGTCCTCGCCCGCGCTGCGCACGAAGCTTTCGACCGGCTGCCCGAGCAACGTGCTGGCATGCGCGAACAATTCCCGGGCTTCAGGTGCCTGCGCGGTGAGATCGAACATCCCCGGCCGCTGCGCGCCCTGCCCCGAGCACAGGATGGCTAGCGCCATTTCCGCCTCCGCTCAGCCATACAGCCACGCGATGACCACAGCCAGCGTGATCGCGGAGAACACCCGCGCCACGACGATGGATTCGGATTCAGGCGAATCCACGCCATAGGCCTTGCCGAACAGGATGCCGAAGAACCCGGAAGGCAGCGCAGCCAGCAGCACCCCGAGCTTGAGCAGCGGCAGCGGTGCGCCGATCGCATCCCCGACCGCGAAGGCGAGCAGCGGCCATTGCCCGATCATCGATGCGCGCGGTGTGGTGGCCGTTGCGACGAACAGTGAACATGGCAGCGCATAGCTCATCACCACGGTATTGAGCGCGCCAATGTTCTGGTTGTCGACTATCCGCCACTTGCCTGCGCTATAGCCCAGCAGAATCACGAAGAATACCGGCGCCAGCGCTATCGCAACGACGGTGATCATGATGCGCCACCGCTGTCGACGGCATCGACGAACAGGCTCATCGCCAGCAGGTCGGCAGCACCGCCGGGACTGAGCCGGCGCGCCACGAACGCGCGATGAGTGGCTTCGGCAAGGCGACGCCAATTGTCGTTCCCCACTCCGCCCCGGCACAGGAACCTCCGTGCGGCCCGGCGTGCGTAGCGCAGGCCTTCGCTGCCGCCGCGATGCAGCACATTGGTGTCTTCGGTGACCGCGATCAACGCAAAGCATGCTTGCACGCGTGCGGCCTCGGCATCCCCCGGCCGGCGCAGGGCGATTTCGCGCAAGGCCGGGACACCGACGGCATAGACACTGGGAAACCCCGCAGCGGCCTCGGCACGCGCGCCGCCGACACCATAGCGGCGTCCCGCCACTTCGCCATGACTGTCCGCAAGCCGCGGGCCACGACAAATCTCCTGGCCCCAGCGCCGCGCCACGCCGGCCCCCAGCGATTCCGCCGCGCCGAGGTGCCCTCCGGCGCGCAACCCCGCCGCCGCGCACAGCAGGCCCAGCCCAAAGATGGCGCCGCGATGGGTATTGACCCCGTCGGTCGCCACCAGCATTGCGCGCTCGGCCGCCATTCCGATCTTGCGCAGCGCGGGCATGTCCGCGTCCTGCGCTCCGGCGACCACCAGTTCGGCGAGAAAAGGACGTATCGCTGCGGCGCTGCGGCGAAAAGTGCCGGCGTCCATATCCGAATGACTACCGCAGTCCACATGACTGACCAATCCCGGCTTCGGCCAGGTAGCTATCTCCAACTGCAGGCAATGCTCGGCAATGACCGCGACCCAGTCGGCGCACGCAACGCCGGCCCCTTTCGTCGCAAGCGGGGACACACCCAGGGACCCAACCGACACACTCATCCCAGTGCTCCAACAAAAGCCCGGCGCGAGCACAGCACCACACCACTGGCGGTCTTGAGCGCCAATTCGGTGGAACCGGCATGCAACTCGCGCCAGTTCGCGCCAGTGCCGTCTTCGCGTAGCAGTTCGCCATCCAGGCGCATCGGGGCTGCGGCATCCAGTGCAGCCAGTTCGGCCAGGAACGCATCCAGGCGGTTGGTATGCGGCAAGCTCCAGGCAAGATCGAGGTCGGAGCTGGACGACAGATAATCCAGCCCGGTCGCATGCTGCCAGGCTAGGCTGCCGAAGACCCCCGCCCGCATTCTGAAGGCGTCGGACAGCTCCGCCAATCGGCGCAGGCATGGCCGCCAATGCGCCGGCGCCGCTTCCAGCACCTCGCCCACGCCGGGCAGTGCCGCACTCGAGTCGATGGCCTGCAACGGCATCGTCAGTGCGATCCGTTGCTTACCCAGCGACAGTGGCAGTGGCAGCCCCAATGGCACGCCATCGCCGTCTTCCGGCAACGATCGGCGCACGATGAACGGCCACCCCTTGAGCGCCCACTGCTGCAGCACCGGCACCACGGAAAGACGCTCGCGACTACTCAGCCAGTGCGCCCATGCGGCCGGATCGAGCCGGACCAGCCGATGTCGCCGCGGATCAGCGGGATTTGGAGGCGAGCGCATATACGCGATCCGCGATATCGGCGGCTTTTGGACGCCCGCCACGCGCTTTTCCAAGACGGTCGCGGCGGTCCTTCAGTGGTTGCGCGGAACCCGCCGCCACCGCCTCCAATTCGGCCTCGAGCTGCTCGGCCAGCGATCGCGCAGGGTCCCATACCGTACTCACGCCGCCCATCTTCACCAGGTTGTCCAGGCCCGGGGCAAACACCGGCGTGGACTGGGCCATCCGCTGCAACACCTCGATCGAGAGCTTGGTCACCCGCGACATCGACGGCAGGTCCATCACCATGGGCTGCGCGCCGGGCAGCGCCACCAGCGTGCGCGTGGACAGTGCGGACGCAATGAAGGCCCCTGC
>JAATFS010000226.1 GCA_015655035.1 Lysobacterales bacterium
GTTCCCGGTGGCTTCAGCAGGGGCGCAGGCGCAGGCGCAGGTCCTGACCGAGCTGGCGGCTGTCCAGTAATTGCAACGGGATGCGCTGCGCCATGCGCTCGATACCCAGGCCAGCCAGCAATGGGCGGGCATCGTCGCCCAGCAGCAGCGGCGCCATGTACACCAGCAATTCGTCCGCCAGGCCGGCACGGAGCAGCGCACCGCTCAGGGTCGCGCCGGCCTCGACCTGGACTTCGTTGATGCCGCGTTCGGCCAGCAGCCGCAGGACTGCGTGCAGGTCGAGCCGGCCTTGGTGCAGGCCGACTGCGGCGAATTCAACGCCCGCGATCTCGGGCGCGACGACACCAGGGGCGTGCAGATACAGCGTCGGGGCAGTCCCGTCGCGCACCTTCGGCTGCGCCAGCGTGCGCAGTTGCGCGTCCAGCACCACCCGCAGCGGCGGAGCGAAGGCGCTGCCGTCGGCCAAGCGCACGGTCAACGCCGGATCGTCGGCGAGCACGGTGCCGGCGCCGGTGAGAATGGCCGAGGCGCGCGCGCGCCAGCGTTGCACGTCCTGGCGCGCTGCCTCGCCGGTGATCCATTTCGACTCGCCACTGGCCATCGCAGTGCGGGCATCCAGGCTGCTGCCCAGCTTGATCCGCAGCCACGGGCGGCCGCGCTCGCAACGCGACAGGAACCCGCGATTGAGCTCCCGCGCCTGCGTTTCCAGCAACCCGTAATGCACCTCGATCCCGGCCGCGCGCAATAGCTCGAAGCCGCCGCCATCCACCTGCGGGAACGGGTCGCGCATCGCCGCCACCACCCGGCTGACGCCGGCCTCGATCAACGCCAGCGCGCACGGCGGCGTACGTCCGTGGTGGGCGCAGGGCTCCAGGCTCACGTAGGCAGTGGCGCCGCGCGCGCGCGCGCCGGCTGCGCGCAGCGCGAACACCTCCGCATGCGGGCCGCCGGCGCGCTGGTGGAAGCCCTCGCCGACCACGCGGTCGCCCTGCACGATCACGCACCCGACCATCGGGTTGGGGCGCGTGGTCCAGGCGCCACGCTCGGCCAGCCGCAATGCGTGGGCCATGTAGCCGTGATCGGCAGCGGAAAATCCTGTCATGTCGCTATCGGCAATGCGGGGTAGGAGGAACTTCAATCTCGACCGTTTCCGGCATCGATGCAACGGCCGCGACCGGAGTCGCCCGCACCGCCACCTCGGCATATCGATGCGGCTGCGGGGCGACCCGCATCACCACCACTTGAAGAGGACCCAGCGGCAGATCCGCATGCCACTGCCAACCCAGGCGCCGGTAGAACCCCACCCGCCCCGGTTCGCAGTACAGGTAGAGCCAGGGAAGCTGCAACTGCGCGGCGGTCGCCACGCAATGCGCCACCAGGCGGGCTCCGACGCCACGGCCGCGTTGCGACGGACGCACGTACAGCGTGGCAAGCCATGGCGAATACTGGGGAATCTGCGGGTGATCTTCCTGCAACAGGCTGACCGAACCGACCCAGTCGTCGCCCTCGAGCGCAACCCAGGTCATGGGCAAGTCGGCATCGCCGGTATGCGCGCGCAGCTCGGCGGCAGCGTCCGATCGGCTCCAATCCGGCAGCAATCCACCGAAAGCCTGCACATGCGCGCACGCCAGCGCCTGTATGTGCTCCGACGCGTCGGCCAGCGCGGCTATCCGCACCGTACTCACCGCTTTCCGGTTTTGTCGGCACCCTTCTCGACTGGAAGCAGCGTCAGCAACGGCAACTGCTCGTTGCCCACCGGCAGCTCGCGCTCGAGCTTCTCGATCTCCTCGCGGAAATCGGCCACGTCCTCGAAACTGCGATAGACCGAGGCAAAGCGTACGTAGCCGACATGGTCGAGCTTGCGCAACTCCGTCATCACGAATTCGCCGACCCGGATCGAGGCCACCTCGCGCTCGCCGGACATGCGCAGCTGATGGATCACCGCACGCACCGCGATCTCGATCTGGTCCTCGGAAACCGGCCGCTTCTGCAACGCACGATCGAAGCTGGTACGCAGCTTGCGGGCATCGAAGGCTTCGCGGCCACCGTCGGTCTTGACCACCGTCGGCAGCTTCAGCTCGATCGTTTCCAGCGTACTGAAACGCTCGCCACAGGCCTCGCATTCGCGGCGACGACGAATCGTGGCGCCGTCTTCGGACACGCGCGAATCGATGACGCGGGTATCGCTATGCTGGCAGAAGGGGCAATACATCAGAACGCCGGGAAGGGGCAGGAAGGAGTGGGAAACAAGGCAGTCAATCGCAACAGCTTAGCGCTTTTGCCGCTTCCCCACGTCCTATCCGCCACATCTCATCCGTAGACCGGGTACTTGCGGCACTGCGCGGTGACCTTTTCGCGCACCGCTGCAATCACCGTATCGTCGTTCGGCGCATCCAGCACGTCGGCGATCCAGTTGGCCAGATCGATGCTGTCCTGCTCCTGGTAGCCGCGAGTGGTGATCGCCGGCGTACCCAGGCGCAGGCCAGAGGTCACGAACGGCGAGCGCGGATCGTTCGGCACCGAGTTCTTGTTGACGGTGATGTGGGCTTTGCCCAGCGCGGCTTCCGCATCCTTGCCGGATACGTCCTTGCCGATCATGTCCACCAACATCAGGTGGTTTTGGGTACCGCCGGACACGATCTTGTAGCCGCGTGCGATCAGCGTATTGGCCATCGCCTGCGCGTTCTTCACCACCTGCTGCTGGTAGCTGGCGAACTCCGGCTCCAATGCTTCCTTGAACGCCACCGCCTTGGCCGCGATCACATGCATCAGCGGACCGCCCTGGATGCCCGGGAACACGATCGACTGCAGTTTCTTGACCAGCTCCTCGCTGGCGCCCTTGGCCACGATGATGCCGCCACGCGGGCCGCGCAGGGTCTTGTGGGTGGTCGAGGTGACCACGTGGGCGTGCGCCAGCGGGCTCGGGTAGACACCGGCGGCGACCAGGCCGGCCACGTGCGCCATGTCCACGAACAGGTAGGCGCCGACCTTGTCGGCAATGGCGCGGAAACGCGCCCAGTCCACCACCTGCGAATATGCACTGAAGCCGGCCACGACCATCTTCGGCTTGTGTTCCAGCGCCAGGCGCTCGACTTCATCGTAATCGATCAGGCCGTGCTCGTTGACGCCGTACTGGATGGCGTTGAACAGCTTGCCCGAGGCGTTGACCTTGGCCCCGTGGGTCAAGTGGCCACCGTGCGCCAACGACATTCCGAGGATGGTGTCGCCGGGTTGCAGCAGTGCCAGGTACACCGCCTGATTGGCCTGCGAGCCGCTGTGCGGCTGTACGTTGGCGTACATGTCTTCGCTGGAACCGGCACCGAACAATTGCTTGAGGCGGTCGATCGCCAGCTGCTCGGCGATGTCTACGAATTCGCAGCCACCGTAGTAACGCTTGCCCGGATAGCCTTCGGCGTACTTGTTGGTCAGCTGGCTGCCCTGGGCTTCCATCACCCGTGGGCTGCAGTAGTTCTCGCTGGCGATCAGCTCGACGTGATCTTCCTGGCGGCCGGCTTCGGCGGCGATGGCCTGGGCCAGTTCTGGGTCGTAGGTTTCAATACGGGCGTCGCGCGGGAACATCGGATCTCCGGAGCTGCTCAGGGCCAGGGGGACCGGATTGTAAGCCGCGCGGAGGCCAGGTGACCAATTACCGGCCGAGCGGCCCTCGCCCAGTTGGAACGCGCCCAATTGAAAGCGGCGCGCCGGGGCGCGCCGCTATGTCAGCTTCTGCATCGTCTCAGCGGTTCAATACCAGGTCGGCGATGATGCCGGTGGCGATGGCGACCATCAGCAGATTGCCGCGGTCATCGCGCACCCAGTGGTGGCCACGAGGCGGACGGCGGACGTGGTAGCGCGGATAATCGTTCACCACATAGACTGGCCCCTGGTAATAGTCGTGGTAGCGCTGGCCACGGGCCCAGGAATGTCGCGGTGGGGCGCGATAGCCATAGTCGCGATCCCGCACGCGGGCATCGCGATAGCCCTGCGGGTAGCCGCCGCGATAGGCGCGGTGGTCTTCACGGCGATCATCGCGGCGGTAGTCGCGCCGGTCATCACGACGATCGGCCTGCCAGTGGCGCTGATCGCCCCGGCGGTCGGCTTGCCAGTTCCTGCGGTCGTCATGGCGCTCGCCCCGACCGCCATGGTCGCGATCGTGGCCCCGCCGGTCGCGATCATCGTCGGCAAACGCGGGCGCAGCGAAGCCGAACGCCAACACGGACGAGAGCACGGCGATAGCAAAGCGATTACGGTTCATGGCAGCTCCTGGGAGGTTGTGTCACGACTGCATTAATACCGGTGCCGGCTTAACCGATTCCTGCTGGAAACGCTTACGGACTTACGTATTCAGGAAAGTGTAGGCGATTCGTTCAGGCGCTGCCGCCGATAGCTGCGCAAGCCCGTCCGGGGAGCGTTGCCGGTATAATCGGCATCATCCCTTTCCGCTGCCTCCGGCCCTGGCCGGCGGGTCGCCTGCGCCCTATGGAGCCCCCATGTCGCAATACATCTACACCATGAACCGAGTCAGCAAGGTGGTCCCGCCCAAGCGGCAGATCATCAAGGACATCTCGCTGAGCTTCTTCCCCGGCGCCAAGATCGGCCTGCTCGGCCTGAACGGCGCCGGCAAGTCGACCGTACTCAAGATCATGGCCGGCGTGGATACCGATTTCGAGGGCGAAGCACGTGCCCAGCCGGGTACCAAGGTCGGCTATCTGGCCCAGGAACCCGAGCTCAACCCAGAGCACACCGTGCGCCAGGCGGTGGAGGAAGGCGTGGGCGAAGTGCTGCAGGCGCAGGCCCAGCTGGACGCCGTGTATGCCGCCTACGCCGAGGAAGGTGCCGACTTCGACGCGCTGGCCAAGGAACAGGAACGCCTGGAAGCCATCCTGGCCGCGGGCGATGCCAGCACCCTGGAGCAGCAACTGGACATCGCCGCCGATGCGCTGCGCCTGCCGCCGTGGGAAGCCATCGTCGGCAAGCTCTCCGGCGGTGAAAAGCGCCGCGTTGCGCTGTGCCGCCTGCTGTTGCAGAAGCCGGACATGCTGCTGCTCGACGAACCGACCAACCACCTGGATGCCGAGTCGGTGGAATGGCTGGAACAGTTCCTCGCGCGCTACACCGGCACGGTGGTGGCCGTCACCCATGACCGCTACTTCCTGGACAACGCCGCCGAGTGGATTCTGGAACTGGACCGTGGCCGCGGCATTCCGTGGAAGGGCAACTACACTGACTGGCTGATGCAGAAGGAAGAGCGCCTGAAGCAGGAAGACAACCAGGAAAAGTCCCGCCAGAAGGCGATCCAGAAGGAACTGGAATGGTCGCGCCAGAATGCCAAGGGGGGTCGCACCAAGGGCAAGGCGCGTCTGGCACGGCTGGAGGAACTGCAGTCGGTCGACTACCAGAAGCGCAACGAGACCAACGAGATCTTCATCCCGCCGGGCGAGCGCCTGGGCA